>URTB01000077.1 GCA_900550595.1 uncultured Collinsella sp. | reverse complement strand
AGCCCCCTTATCCTGCTCCTTCGGAGCTGCGGATAAGGGGGCTTCGTGCTGCGGAGTGCATTCAGAGGGAAACCCATCGGGTCCCTTCGTCCTCGGTCTTCGGGGATTGGGCTGAAGGGATTAAAGTGCGCTTCGCGCCCAATGCGGAGTGCGGCGAGGGCTTCTTGCGTCCTGCGGAGTGTGCCTAAAAGTAAACTTATGGCGGGCCCTGCGATGTCCGGTCTTCGGCGGATCAGCTGCTGGGTGAGGGTGGTGCCTGGGGCGACGTGCAAAAAACGGAGTTTTCAGCAGCAAAAGATTGATGCATAAGGCCATAGCCGGCTTTCGCTGCCTTTGTTGATGCCTTTGCACGCTAATTGGGGCCTTGGCGATGCCCGTATATGGCTGGTTTCTCGCCGCATGCTATCCAGATGGGTCGAGTCATGAGGACTATCTACTTTTTGAAAGACTTCTGACACCAAAATCTTATCCCGCGATGCTGAATACTCGCAAAAATGCACGCTCCGGAGGGTACTACCCTGTTACGGCTAGAAATCCATGCGTCATTATATGCAAATTATTGACGTATTTATGCAATATGACTTACGCGCGCATGCCATCGGGGTAGATGTTTGCCTCGGCGCTGCGTAAGTCATCCTGTCTATAGTGTCTTTGACAGGCGGCCACGGTCCCGTTTGGGATCGCGGCCGTTTTGTTGAGGGTCAAATATGAACGTTGTGTTAATGAGTCGGTGGACGGTGGTGTTTTTCGGTGAGCGGCGTATCCTTCCAACGGTTTATCTAGTGTGTCAGTTGAAAGGAAGAGGGCGCTCATCATTGTTTGAATGTGAACTACCGTTTGACCACAAGACGTTGCATCTAGAGCTCGAGGATAAGAACTTCGCGGGTGTGATGGAGGGTCATCAAAACGAGTTTAAGACCACGAAATCGCAGGAAGAGCTGGTAGAGGAGTCGCTTGCCAACCCTTATGCCTCGCCTTCACTCGAGGAGCTTTGTGCTGGCAAGAAGGATATTGTTATCATTAGCTCCGACCATACGCGTCCCGTTCCCTCGCGTGTGACGATGCCTATTCTGCTGCATCACATTCATTCTGCTGCGCCCGAGGCTCGCGTGCGTATTTTGGTTGCTACGGGTATGCACCGTCCGTCGACGCACGAGGAGCTCGTCAACAAGTATGGCGAGGAGATCGTTGCCAACGAGGAAATCGTTATGCACGTCGCGACTGACGACAGCATGATGAAAAAGGTCGGCACCCTGCCTTCTGGTGGCGAGTGCATCATCAACAAGATTGCCGCCGATTGCGATCTGCTGCTTGCCGAGGGCTTCATTGAGCCGCACTTCTTTGCCGGTTTCTCTGGCAGCCGTAAGTCCGTCCTTCCCGGTATCGCCAGCTACAAGACCATCATGTACAACCACAACGGCCAGTTTGTGAACGATTCCCACTCGCGTGCCGGCAATCTGTGCCACAACCACGTGAGCGAGGACATGTTCGCCGCTGCCGAGATGGCTCACCTTGCCTTTGTGCTTAACGTGGTGCTCAACGGCAAGCACGAGGTCATCGGCTCCTTTGCCGGCGACATCCACAAGGCGCACGAGGCTGGCTGCGAGTTCGTGAAGAGCCTTGCCGGCGTTGAGCCCGTCGAGTGCGAGATTGCCGTCACCACCAACGGCGGCTACCCGCTCGACCAGAACATCTACCAGGCCGTGAAGGGCATGTGCTCTGCCGAGGCCACGCTTCCCGAGGGTGGCGTGATCATCGATGTCGCCGGTTGTGCCGACGGTCACGGCGGCGAGGGCTTCTATCACAACATCGCCGACAACGATCCGGCAGAGTTTGAGCGCGCCTGCATCGACCGTCCTAAGGACGAGACCCTGCCCGACCAGTGGACGAGCCAGATTTTCGCCCGCATCCTGGCGCATCACCCTGTGATCATGGTCACCGACCTGTGCGATCACCAGATGATCAAGGATATGCACATGACGCCGGTCAACACCCTCGAGGAGGCGCTCAAGCTCGCCTTTGAGATGAAGGGTGCTGACGCCAAGGTGGCCGTCATTCCCGATGGCCTGGGTGTTGTCGTCGCGCAGCACTAGTGCGTGGCCTAAACGAATCGTTTTTAACCGACAAGAAAGATAAGGTTTTATGCTTACCAAACTCCTCTGCGAATTCGGCGCAACGGCCCTCATGATCATCTTTGGCGTGGGCGTACACTGCGATACCGTGCTTAAGGGCACCAAGTATCAGGGCTCCGGCCACATGTTTGCCATCACCACCTGGTCTTTTGGCATCTCGGTCGCTCTGTTTATCTTTGGCGGCGCCGTGTGCATGAACCCCGCCATGGTGCTTGCCCAGTGCATCGTAGGCCTGGTGCCGTGGAGCAGCTGCATTCCCTTCATGATTGCCGATATGCTCGGCGGCTTTGCGGGCGCCGTGATCGCGTGGTTGATGTATGCCGATGAGTTCAAGGCTTCCGATGGCGTCGTCGACCCCATTGCCCAGCGCAACATCTTCTCGACCAACCCCACCACCGAGGGTACGAACTACGCCCGTAACTTCTTCTGCGAGGCTATCTGCACCTTTGTGTTCATCAGCGCCATCCTCGCTGCCGCTAACCGCGCCGGCGAGAACGTTCTGATGCTCGCCATCTGCGTCGGCCTGATCGTTTGGGCCGTTGGCATGGGCATGGGCGGCATCACCGGCTTCGCCATGAACCAGGCTCGTGACCTTGGTCCTCGCATGGCCTATCAGGTGCTGCCGATCAAGAACAAGGCTGACAACAACTGGAAGTACGGCCTGCTCGTTCCTGGCATCGCTCCGTTTGTCGGCGCTGCTCTGGCTGCGCTGTTTGTGCATGGTTTCTTGGGCATGTTCTAGTCTGAGGCTACATAGGTTGTCCGCCGTCCGCATGGGGTAACTTCCCAGCGCGTCCTCGGACATGAAAGAACCCCCGCTGCGCACTTGCGGCGGGGGTTCTTTCGTCCTGCGGAGTGCGCTGGGAAGTTACCCCATGCGGACGGCTGCGGGGTCTTTGCTGCGCTCGAGCAAGCAACCCAACATATATATCTGAATTTGGATGGGAGGGGCTTGTTGCTGGTGGGGGCGTTGAGGCGCGAGTGACACTTTGGGGTGCGCGGAGCCCTGGGTTGGGTCGATGATTTGGGATGAGCTTCTTACTTAGGTGAAGAGGGGCTTTATGGCTGAGAGGTAGTCTTTGGCTACGTCGGCTTTATCTGCTTGGAAATTGTGCCAGGCCCACCATTGGACCATTCCTACAAAGCTTGAGGCTATGTGGTGTAGTAGGAAGCTTCGGTCCATGGTGCCGGCGGGGCCTGAGGGGTCGACGGGCACGGTTTCGGCTGCTCGTGACATGATGGTCTTGCGTAAGCAGTCGGCGAAGACGCGTGAGCCGGCGCCGGCTACCAGTGCCCGTACACCCTGCCGACGATTCCAGAGGTTGTTGAGGATATGCTCGACCTGTACGAGTGGGTCATCGAGGGGCGTACCGTCATCGTCGAGGGCATGGGTGCAGATATCGCGCACGAGCTCAGCGAGCAGGTCATCTTTGCTCTTGAAGAGCCCGTAGAACGTGGCCCGACCTACGTGGGCACGAGCGATGATGTCGCCGACGGTGATCTTGCCGTAGTCTTTCTCGCACAGGAGCTCGGAGAACGCCGTAACGATGGCAGCGCGGCTTTTTGCCTTGCGGGCATCCATGGCTATGCGTCCGCGTGAACGAGCAGGCAGCGGAGCGTACCGGAGCAACCTTCGTAGGGGCGTTTGCCGGCGCCGTAGCCGACGGCTTCGATGCGGTAGCGTGAGGGCAGTTGGTCGGACGTGCGCAGCGCGGTGACGATGGCGGCGCCCGTCGGCGTCACGAGCTCGCCGGCGACCGGTGCAGGCGTGAGGGCGATATTGCCCGCCTGGCACAGGTTGACGACAGCGGGGACGGGAATGGGCATGAGGCCGTGGGCACAGTGGATGGTGCCGTGACCCTCGGAGAGCGACTCGACCACGATGTCCTCAATACCAAGGTCGTCGAGGCAGATGGCGACAGAGCAGACGTCGACGATGGAGTCGACGGCGCCCACCTCGTGAAACAGGACGGTGTCGGGCGTTTTGCCGTGAGCCTTTGCCTCGGCATCGGCGAGTACGGAAAAAATGGCGAGGGCACGACGCTTGGCACCATCGCTTAGCCGTGAGCCATCGATGATGGCGGTGACATCCGTCAAAGAACGGTGGTGATGGTGGTGGGCGTGATGGTGACCCTCATGGTCATGCTCGTGGCAGTGCTCGTGTTCGTGCTCATCATGGTCATGATGGTGGTGCTCATGCTCGTGCATGTGCTCGGTGCCCGCTTCGTTGCCGTAGAGCCAGGCCATATCGTGATCGTGGTTCTCGAGCCCCTCTGCAAGCTGGACGTCGAAATCGCAGGCGTCGATGCCATGCTTGTTTACGCGCGTCACGGCGATCGAAAAGCCGTCGACCGGCAGCGTGGCGAGCTGTTCGCGTAGGTGCTCCTCGCTGGCGCCCAGGTCGAGCAGGGCCGCGACGGTCATATCGCCGCTGATGCCCGAGGTGCCATCGATGATAAGCGTGTGCTGATGGTTAGACATGGAATGCTCCTTAACGGGCGCGGGGTGTGCCGGCGCTCAGATGATTGATAAGACTTGCCTGGTATGCGGCACCAAAGCCATTGTCGATATTGACGACCGAAACGCCGCTGGCGCAGGAGTTGAGCATGGCGAGCAGTGCGGCTACGCCACCAAAGCTCGCGCCGTAGCCCACGCTGGTGGGAACGGCAATGACCGGACAGCTCACCAGGCCGCCGATAACGCTCGCCAGCGCGCCTTCCATGCCGGCGATGGCGATGACCACCTGTGCCTGGGCAAGCTCCTCGGCATGCGCGAGCAGACGGTGCAGGCCGGCGACACCTACGTCGTAGAGGCGATTGACCTCGTTGCCATAGAACTCGGCCGTCACTGCCGCCTCTTCGGCGACGGGCAGGTCGCTCGTGCCGGCGCAGGCGACGACGATGCGTCCGTTGCCGGTGGGGGAGGGCTTGCCTCCCACGAGGGCGAGCTGTGCGTCCGGGGCATATCCCAGGTCGATGCCGTTGTCGAGGAGCTCCGAGGTGCGGGCTGCCTTTTCGGCGTCCAGGCGCGTGACCAGGATGCGCTCCTGGCCGGCATCGCGCAGTGCTTCGATAATGGCGGCAACCTGCTCGGCGGTTTTACCGGCGCCGTAGACAACCTCGCCGGCTCCCTGGCGCACCCCGCGCGAAAGATCGAGCTGTGCAAAACCCAGGTCGGCGGTTGGCGCCGTCTGGATGCGCGTGAGGGCGTCTGCCGGGGCGACTGCTCCGCCGGCAACATCGCTCAGCAACTGCTCAAGATCTCGCTTATCCATATATGTTCCCTTCGACGGCGCAAAGTCTAGCACTCAAAGGGTATGTTTCCGAACACTAAGACAAAATTGTTCGGAAACTATAGGACAGACTGATTCAATTGTTAGACGGATCGGCTAGTCGCGCAGGATGATGTCCATGGCGAGCATCAGGTTGCGCTCGTCGATGGCAAACGGGGCGGCCTCGCGCGTCTTGGGCTTGGCGCAAAACGCGATGCCCGTGCCCGCGGCCTGAATCATGGGGATGTCGTTGGCGCCGTCGCCGATCGCGACGGTGTGGGCCATGTCGACACCGCACTCAACCGCCCAATCCAGCAGCTGGATGAGCTTGGACTCCTTGGTCACGATGTCTGCCGCCAGCTTACCGGTGAGCTTGCCGTCCACGACCTCCAGGCGGTTAGCGAGGCAAAAGTCGATGCCCGCGGCGGCCACGATCTTGTCGGCGACCTCGTGAAAGCCGCCGCTTACCACGCCGACCTTCCAGCCCTTGCTGTGTGCCGAGCGCACAAGCTCCAGCGCGCCGGGGGTAAACGTCACGCGCTCAAAGGTGCGCTCGAATACGCTCTCATCCAAGCCGGCAAGCAGCCCCACGCGTTCCTCGAGCGCCTGCTTAAAGTCGAGCTCGCCGCGCATGGCGCGCTCGGTGATCTGCTCTACCTGCTCGCCCACGCCGGCCTCCTCGCCCAACAGGTCGATGACCTCCTGGTTGATGAGCGTGGAGTCGATATCCATAACGATGAGGCGTGCGGTCATGACGGGCCTTTCCGAGTGCGGTTGTATTGGGGCACATTGTCGCACGCCGCGCGCTTGGGCGACGGCCAGGCCGCGTCAATTGTTTCGTCTCCGTCAAGTCTTTGGGCAAGAACTACTTTTTCGCGGCACATCGACGCGGGTGCGATAAGATAGAACGCCATGCCCGGCTGCGCGGTTTACGCAGGCTGGGCAAATCTGTACGACGCCGCCCGGAACGACACGGGGCGGCACAGATCCATAAAGGAGGATCACTGGTATGAGCCAGACCCGTCCCATCGATGAGCATTCCATGCACACCCGTACCTGCGGCGAGCTTCGCTTCGAGAACGTGGGCGAAGAGGTCACCCTCACCGGTTGGGTGAGCCGTCGCCGCGACCACGGCGGCCTTATCTTCTGTGACCTTCGCGACCGCGAGGGCATCACGCAGCTCACCTTCGACCCCGAGCACTCCGACGGCGATGCCTTTAAGATCGCCGAGACCATGCGTCCCGAGTGGCCCATCAAGATCCACGGCG
>URTB01000076.1 GCA_900550595.1 uncultured Collinsella sp. | reverse complement strand
CCTCGATGAACCGCGTGGTCGAGATCCCCTCGCCCACCGGCACCTACTCCTACATCTTGCTCGAGGACGTCATCCTCGCCTGCCTGGACAGTTGCTTTGGCTCCTATAAGCCGCTGGACCGCGCGCTGATCCGCGTCACCCGCAATGCCGATATCGACCCGGACGGCGAAGGCGTCGAGGAGGAAGAGGATTACCGCCAGCACATGAAGCGCATCCTCAAGAAGCGCCTGCGCCTGCAGCCGGTGGTGCTCGCCGTATCGGGCTCGCTCGAGAAGGCAACGCTCAAGACCATCCGCAAGGCGCTCGAGCTTTCTCGCCGCTCGGTCTTTACCTGCGATATCCCCCTTGACCTTGGCTACGTCTTTGGCATTGAGGGTAAGATTCCCGAGCACCTGCGCAATGAGCTCCTCTTTACGCCGTTTAAGCCGCAGCCCAATCCCACCATCGATATGGCCCGCTCCATCCGCGAGCAGGTGCTGCAGCACGACAAGCTGCTCTTTTACCCTTACGAGGCAATGAACCCGTTCTTGGACCTGGTGCACGAAGCAGCCTATGACCCCGAGTGTATCTCGCTGCGCATCACGCTCTACCGTGTGGCAAAGCAGAGCCGTCTGTGCGAGTCGCTCATCGATGCTGCCGAAAACGGCAAAGAGGTCACGGTGCTCATGGAGCTTCGTGCCCGCTTTGACGAGCAAAACAACATCGAATGGGCCGAGCGCCTGGAAGAAGCAGGCTGCACCGTTATCTATGGCTCCGAGGGCTTTAAGTGCCACTCAAAGATCTGCCAGCTCACCTATCGCGAGGGCATGGCGCTTACCCGCCTGACGCTTTTGGGTACCGGCAACTTTAACGAGAAGACGGCCAAGCTCTACAGCGACTTTATGCTCATGACCGCGCATCCCGGCATCGGCGAGGACGCCAACCTGTTCTTCCGCAACCTGTCGCTGGGCAACCTGCGCGGCGACTACCGCTTCCTGGGCGTGGCGCCCGTGGGCCTCAAGCCGCTCATCATGCGCGGCCTGGACCGCGAGATTCAGCGCGCCCTTGTCGGCGAGCCCGCCCGCGTGTTCTTTAAGCTCAACTCGCTTACCGACCGCGAGGTCATCGACAAGATTGCCGAGGCATCGTGTGCCGGCGTGCGCGTGGACATGATCATTCGCGGCATCTCGTGCCTCAAGCCCGGTATTCCGGGCAAGACCGAGAACGTGCACGTGCGCTCCATCGTCGGACGCTTTTTGGAGCATGCGCGCGTCTATGCCTTTGGCGTGGACTCGGACATGATCTACCTGAGCTCGGCAGACATGATGACGCGCAACACCGAGCACCGCGTGGAGATCGCCTTCCCCGTGCTCGACCCCACCTGCCGCGCCCTGGTGCACGAGTACATGGGCATGCAGCTGCGCGACAACGTGAAGGCACGCAGCCTGACGAGTGACGGCACCTGGGTTCCGGTTGAGCGCAAAGAGGACGAGAAACCCTTCAACTCGCAGGAAGCTCTGCTGGAGCGCGCGTATCGCAACGCCGAGGCCGACACCGAGGCAGAACCCGCGCTCGCATCCCAGCCTGAGCCCGAGCCGCAGCCGGCCGCTCCCGAGGTCCAGAAGGTCCGAGCGACCGTTATCGAGCCCGAACCTGCTCCCGCAGCCCAACCTCAGGCACCCACAACAGCCCCCGAGAGCAACGCGCGTCACAAGAAGCCCGCTGGCAAAGCCAAGGCCATCGAGCGCCATCGCCCCGGCCGCGTGCGCATGGGCTTGGGTCTGATCGGCCTAGGCCTTAAGACGCTCATTACCGGCAAGACGAAATAGACGTTTGTAGAAGCGCCCCGTATTTGAGGAATGCCCCAGATACGGGGCGCTTTTCCCTGCTACCATGGTTGCGGACAAATCCGCGAATGACAGGCAGGAATATGAAGCTCACCATAGAATCGATGACCTACGGCGCCGACGGTCTGGCACATGCCGACAACGGCAAGGCCACATTTGTGCAAGGCGCCGTGGCGGGCGACACCGTCGAAGCCGAGATCGTGCAGGACGGCAAGTCGTTTATGCGCGCCCGCACGACCGAGATTCTGGAGCCAAGCCCCGATCGCATTCAGCCTCCCTGCCCCTTCGTGGGCATCTGCGGCGGTTGTTCGTGGGGCAACCTCTCGCGCACCGCTCAGCTTGCCGCCAAAGAGCAAAACCTGCGTTCCACGCTCGAGCGCATTGGCAAGTTCACCCCCGAGCAGGTCGATGAGTTGGTACAGCCCATCCGCCACACCAAGGACGACTGGGGCTACCGCAATAAAATCGAGCTCGAACCGACCATCGTCAACGGTCGCGTGCGCCTTGGCATGCACGGCGTCGATCCCAGCAAGATCGTGACCGTCGATGCATGCCCGCTGTTCGATAAGCGTTTTCCCAAGGCGCTCAAATCGGTCGTCGGCGCGCTCAACTATCTGAGCGGCAGCCACGACCTGGGTCTGGAGCGCGTGGGCATTCGTGCTTCGCGCCGCACCAAGGCACTCGAGGTCGCGCTTTGGACGCCCACAGGCTCCTTCCCGCGCTCACAGGTGTCGCGCGTTCTGGCAGACGCCGCACACCCCACGAGCGTGGTGCGCGTCATGAGCAAGGGCGAGAAGAGGGCCCGCCGTGTCTCCAAGGTGGAGATGCTCGCTGGAGAGGGCTCGTGGACCGAGAACATCGCTGACGGCCAGATGCGCCTGTCCGCCCCATCCTTTTTCCAGGTCAATACCAAGGGCGCCGAGATTTTGATCGAGCTTGTTATGGACGCACTCGATCCGCAGGAAGACGAGCTTGCCGTGGACCTGTACTGCGGCGCCGGCACCTTTACCCTGCCGCTCGCCCGCCGCTGCGACTTTGTTGCCGCCGTCGAGGCCTACGGTCCGGCCGTGCGCGACCTGCGCCGTAACCTGGAGATCAACAAGCTCGATAACGTCGACGTCATCGGCGGCGATGCCGTGCGCGAGTTCCCCGACCAGGATGCCGATGTCCTGGTGGTCGACCCGCCGCGTGCAGGTCTGGCGCCCGAGGCCATCGACCTCATCGCCAGCACGAGTGCGCGCGATGTCGCCTATGTGAGCTGCGACCCTGCCACCCTGGCACGCGACCTCAAGCGCTTTGTCGAGGAAGGCACCTTCTCCCCCGTCAAGATCACACCGGTCGACCTGTTCCCGCAAACCTTCCACTGCGAAACCGTCGTCCACCTCAAGCGCAACTAGACTGTTTGCCCAAGACCACGACCGATGATTTTTCTGGGACGGGGATTAAATAATCAATTTGTACCGAATGATTATTTAATCCCCGTCCCTTTTTAAACATTGGGAAATCGAGCGTGGCAAGCGCATGTCTTCGGGGTATAAGACGGCTAATTGTATGCCGCCTTACGAAAGGAACTCTCATGCCCAGCGTTGCCGTTCTCGCCGCCGATGGCTTTGAAACGATTGAATGCCTGACCATGGTCGACGTCATGCGTCGCGGCGGCGTGCGCGCCACGCTCGTCTCGATCATGCCCACGCGCGAGGTCGTGAGCTCACTGCAGATTCCCGTGACCTGCGATGCGCTCTTTGACGAGATCGACTTTGACGAGTACGACTGCGTCGTGCTGCCCGGCGGCCTGCCCGGTGCCACCAACCTGCGCGCCGACCAGCGCGTCTGCGACGTAGTCTGCGATTTCGCCGCGACCAAGCACGTTGCCGCCATCTGCGCCGCCCCGTTTATCCTAGGCGAGCTTGGTCTACTCGAGGGACGCCGCGCCACGTGCTTCCCCGGCTTTGAGAAGAGCTTCCCCGAGGGCACCTATACCGGTGAGAAGGTCACGCAAGACGGCAATATCATCACTGCCAGCGGCATGGCACAGTCACTCCCCTTTGCCTTGGAGCTACTGCGCACGCTCGCCGGCGAAAAGGCCGTCGAGAAGGTCGCCGAGGGCATCCAACTATGATTTTGGCTTCGCAATCGCCGCGCCGCATAGAGCTGATGCGCGAGGCGGGCTATAACATTCGCGTAATTCCCGCAGACATCGATGAAACGCCTTTTGATGGCGAAGCTCCGCTTACGCTCGTCGAGCGCTTGGCGCGTGCCAAAGCTGCTGCCGTCGCGGCCGAGCATGCCGAGCCCAACGAACTGACCGTCGCGGCCGATACTATTGTCACCTTTGACGGCCATATATTGGGTAAGCCGGCAAACGAGGACGAGGCGCGCACCATGCTCCGCGAGCTTTCGGGCCGCACGCACCAGGTGGCGACCGGCGTCTGCATCGTTAAAGCCGGCGACGCTACAGCTCCGCATGCCGCCGAGAGCCTGTCGTTTGTCGATGTGACCGACGTGACGTTCTATGAGCTTACCGAAGAGCAGATTGAGCGCTATGTTGCCTCCGGCGAACCCATGGACAAGGCCGGAGCCTACGGCATCCAGGGCACAGGCGGCCGCATGCTCGTGCACGACATTTCGGGTGACTTCTACAACGTGGTGGGCTTGCCCATCGCCCGCGTCGCACGCGCGATTCAAAAACTCTCGTAATTGCATCTGGCGCTGGGTATCCCCCAGCGCCTACAATTTTGCCGTACCGTACGGATCCCGACCGGGCATAAGGCCCGGCGGAAAACCGATAGGAGAATATATGGACACACTGCTCGAAGCCATCGATGTCTGCAACGTCGATGGCTTTTGCTTTGGCAACTATACGGACGAGGAGGCTGGCACCGGCTGCACCGTAATCGTGGCGCCCGAGGGTGCCACCGGTGGCGTTGACGTACGCGGTGGCGCTCCCGCTTCGCGCGAGACCGACCTGCTGCGCCCCGAAAACACCGTCGATAAGGTCCACGCCGTCTGCCTTTCGGGCGGATCGGCCTTTGGCCTCGAAGCCGCAAGCGGCGTCGCCCGCGAGCTTGAGAGCCGCGGCATCGGCTTGCCCGTCGGTCCCACGCAGGTGCCTATCGTGTGCTCCAGCTGCATCTTCGACCTCGCCTTTGGCGACCCCACCGTGCGCCCCGACATTGAGGCCGGTATCGCCGCCGTGCGCGAGGCGCTCGACCACACCCCTGCCTCGCTCGAGCAGGGCAATGTGGGTGCCGGCACCGGCGCCACCGTAGGCAAACTCATGGGACCTGCCACCTGCATGAAGGCCGGCCTCGGAGCTGCCGCCGTGGCGCTCGGCCCCATCAAGGTGGGCGCCGTGGTCTCAGTCAACGCCTGCGGCAACGTTGTCGACCCCTTCACCGGCGAGTGGGTCGCCGGTATGCGCGCCGCAGCCGATAGCGACCAGATCGTCGACATGGAACTCGCAGCCTTTGCCGCCGCCGAATCCATGCAGATGCCGCTCGACCGCACCAATACCACCATCAGCTGTATCGTCACCAACGTGGAGCTCACTAAGGCCCAGGCCACCAAGGTCTCCCAGATGGCCGCAGATGCCTACGCGCACGCCATCCGCCCTACACACACCACCAACGACGGCGACACCATCTACACCCTCGCCAGCGGCAAGTTGGGCGCCCAGGCAAGCGCCACCGTTCCCCTAGACCTGCTGGGCATGCTCGCCGTAAGGGCCCTACAGACCGCCATCGTAAACGGAGCCAAAAGCGCCAAAACCTCCCACGGCATCCCCGGCGCCGCGAAGTAAACTAGCTCGTCCGGTTGCCCGGTGGGTCTTGGTTATGTTTGCTGCTCTACAGTCCTGGCTCGTACGAAGAGCACATTAAGTGCTCTTCGGCTCGTGCGGAACTCGCGACAAACATAACCAAGGCCCACCGGGCAACCTACCAATCAAATTCTTTTCAGCCAAGGCCCCTGTGTACCGCGCGTCTAAGATCTTCAAATTCAGGTTGCTGACATAAAGCGAGACATAGCAGAGGACCCCTGGTCCTTAACTTGATACGAGTTCCGCACGCAAAGGAGGCGCCAGTGGCGCCTCCGTCTTGCGCAGGACTGTTCGAAGTAGCAAGTTAAGGACCAGGGGTCCCCGTTACCCGAGCGTTTCTGCCCTAGTTGAATTTGAAGATCTTTGAGGCAAGACGGTATAGGCCGAGTGTGGTTTTGTCACCGGCACGACCGCGCAGATTGGTGAAGAAGCCGACCACGCCGTAGCGGGCACGACGATACATACGCTCGTCATAGGCTTTCAGATCAGTCCACAACGTCTTCAAGCGCTCATCAGCACAATCCTCGTCGGAAAGCTTAGTAAGCACCGAGCAGATTGCCATCATCATGGTGAAATAGCCCATCATGTACGAGCGCAGACGCGACGACTCGACATCGCTGTACAGGTGGAACGACTCCATCATGATGCGCGTCACGCGGAACTGCTGGTCCAGACGCTTGACCATCGTGGCCTCGTTGACGCTCTGGCCCTCGCGACCGATAAAGTAGCGATAGAGGTCGATGTCGGCATAGTACATGGTCTTGCAGCGCGGCAGCGGCACGTAGGCGTAGATGTTGTCTACATAGAACGTGTGCGGCGGCATAGGCAGATTGGACGCGCGCAGCACATCCGTGCGATAGCACAGGCTGTGCATGAGCAGATTCTGGTCCAGACGGAAATGACCAATCTGGTCCCAGGTAAAGATCTTTTTTCGCGGGAGGGCAAACTTGTAGCCAATAGCGGTGTGCGTACCCTCGTAAACCTTCTCGTACACATAGTTCGAGATAAAGAGGTCGACGCGCTGGTCGCGCTCCTCAAAACCGCG
>URTB01000075.1 GCA_900550595.1 uncultured Collinsella sp. | reverse complement strand
CACCGGGGTAGAAGCTCAGGGTCACGTCGTCAAGGATCACCTTGTCGCCATGGGCCTTGCGAGCCTGATACATCTGGTAGATAAACTCCGCCATATGCCTGTTTTATCCTTTCTACCTGCTGTTTTCCTATTCTTGTTTCGCTTTAGTGGAAACGAAATGGAAAAACCAGCTCTGAAACGTAACGAAAAAGGGGCATGGTTGCCCATACCCCCTAATACTACCTGGGAAAAGTCCCCCGGGACACACTATGAACTGCGTACGCTAGTTTTCCGCAACCTTAGCGAGCGGCTCGCTGCGATTTGCGCCACAGCAGATACGAGTAGACGTAGACGGCTCCAACCGAACCAAACGCCAGAACCGCAATCACCGCGGCGACGACTTCACTCGAAAGCACGCTGCCTGCCACGCCCATCACAATCAGGCCAAAGCCCAGCACCATAAAGCAGGCACCGCCAAAGCGCTGCGTACGGCGCCAGTTCTCGGGATTGGCAAGCGCCCAAGGCGTCTTGATACCGAGCGTATAGTTCTGCTTCACACGCGGCAAGTAGTTGCCTACGCCGATGAACAGCAAACCGATAGCACCGGAAATCAGCACGTTAACCGAACCGACCGCCGGCACCACGCCCCAGACCGTAAGCTCTCCCAGCCAGCTTATGGCGCACATGAACAAGGTGAAGGCGATTACGAAGCCCTGATAGAACTTGCCCGAGGTTCGATATGCCTCACCTTTGGGATCGATGCGCGGCACCACGCAGAACATTGCGAGAAGCACCAGAGTCAGCACGCCGAGCGCGGAGGCCATCCAGCTGGGACCCCAACCGTCGACGGCTCCGTTCGCGCCCCAGTGCGTGGGAATCTGCCCAGGCAAGCTCGGCATCACCATGAGGTGCGCTACGACATTGGCGACGCACAGAGCGATCAGCGCAATCCACACACGCCGCGATACCCCCGTGGCGTGAATGCCCTTGTTTTCGTTATTCATCCTTATCACCTTCCGTGTTTGTAAAGCCCATAAACCAACCGATCAAGTCCTGCATGACGGTGGTGTTTAAGCTGTAAACGATGTTTTGGCCATGACGTTCGTCGGTCACCAACCCGGCGTTTTTGAGCGTCGCCAAGTGATGGCTCAGCGACGGCTTACTGATATCGAAATGCTCGGCAAGCTCCCCCGCCGTGCAATTGCCCTCGCGCAGCAACTCCAAAATGCGCCGTCGCGTTGGATCGGCAAGCGCCTTAAAGCCCTCTCCCGGCATAAGACCTCCTCTCATCATCTCTCATGACGCGCACACTATACTCGATATTTAGATGTTTGTCTAATTATCTAATACAGGAACATCTATAGAACATTCGTTCGTATTTAGCTACAATGAAAGTTGAAGCAGATGGGCCAGCTCCCTCTACCCGAGAAGGAGATGGACTATGAGTATTGACGATGTCCTGACGTTGTTATTGCTTGTAATCGCGGCTGTGGAGCTCGGCATCCACATTGGAGGTCGAATGAAATAGCCGCCCCCGCGTAATGCGAAGACGGCCACTTCTCACGCCATAAACGTGTTTCGGAGTTGGCCAACCCGCTGCAACGGGTGCCATCTGCTTCATCTTATGCGAATCACTGCCTCATTTCAACAAGCCCCTAGGGCTCAAATGGAATCGCGATAATACCTATAATGACTATAGCTAAAACACGATTCGCTTCCCCATCGGAGGATGTCTATGACCGAAACCACAGCCGCAACCCCCGACGAGACACGCGACACCAAGCTCGAGATCATCATGGGCCGCGAGGCACTCGACAAACTCGCCGCCGCCACGGTGCTGGTGCTCGGCTGCGGAGGTGTGGGCTCCAATTGCTGCGAGGCACTTGCCCGCGGCGGCATTGGTCATTTCGTCATTCTGGATAAGGACATCATCGCGCCCAGCAATATCAATCGCCAGGCCATCGCCTTTCAAAGCACCATCGGCAAGCGCAAGGTCGATGTTATGGAAGCCATGATCCACGACATCAATCCAGCCGCTACCGTCATCAAGCGCACCGAATACCTGTTGAGCGACAATATCGACGAATTTTTCGCGCGCGTTTTGGAGCAGACGGACGGCAAGCTCGACTACGTCGTCGACGCCATCGACACCATCTCGGCCAAGCTCACCATTGCCAAATATGCTCAGGACCACGACATTCGTTTGGTTAGCTCCATGGGCGGGGCCAACAAGCTCCATCCCGAGTGCCTCCGCTTTGCCGACATTTTCGATACGGTACGTGACCCCATGAGCCGCATCATGCGCAAAGAATGCAAGAAGCGCGGAATCAAGAGTCTGCATGTACTGTTTAGCTGCGAGGAATCGGTTAAGACACAGCCCCGCGACCCTTCCAATATCCACGAGCGCACTGAGCTCGGAACCGCCAGCTTTATGCCGCCCATCATGGGCCAGATGATTGCCGGCGAGGTTATCCGCCAGATCAGTGGCCGCGGCACCGAGCGCGTGCGCGCCGATGGCCAGCGCTTGGACTAGCGGAGCGCGCCGAGATGGAGCTCCGGTTATTTGATGCACACTGCCATCTTGATTTAATGGCTCACCCGGACGCCGTTGCCGATGAGGCAACGGCGCTGGGCTTGGGTCTATTTGATTGCGGCGTCGATCCACGCGACTTTTCGGCCGCAAACGAGCGCGCTCGTCGCCACCCGGGCATCATCGCCGGCGTTGGGCTTCACCCCTGGTGGCTCGCCGATGGCCACTGCGGTTTTGCCGAAGTCAATCTGCTTTGCGAAGTTGCTGCCCAAGAACGCTACATCGGCGAAGTCGGACTCGACTTTTCCGCGCGCTTTGCTGGAAGTGAGCCGCTACAAATACAGGCACTTAACCGGCTCTGCGATGCGCTCGTGCAGCATCCTCTTACCTGGCGCGTGATATCAATTCACGCCGTTCGTTCGGCAGGAGCCGTACTGGACGTCCTCGAATCGCATGGACTACTCATCCCAAACCCCGACTCCCCCGCTATCATCTTCCACTGGTTTAGCGGCACTTCGGACGAACTCACCCGCGCGCGTAATGCGGGCTGCTATTTTTCCGTCAACGAACGCATGCTCGCGACCAAGCGCGGTCGCGAATACGCACGACAGATTCCACTCGACCGCCTACTGCTCGAGACCGATGCGCCGGCCGAGCCAAACACAGAAACAAGCGCGCAGTCGCTCATCAGGTCGCTCACAAGGACCTCAGAACGCATCACCTCGCTCAAAAACTGCGACGCAAAGCGCATCGAGTCGATAGTTTTAACAAATGCGCGCTCTGTTTTTGACCTTCGCTAACCCCTGGTGTGCAAAAAATGCCAAATATGAGTACTGCTACCGGAATGGATACATTTCTTTTAACTTTCCAACCGCCAGAATAATCCTCGATTGTCCGCTAATTAAAGCTTTTACAGTCATTCATCCTGCGTTTTCGCAAATCTTAAACCCCTCCAGACGCTCAAATCACGTCTGAAGGGGTTGATTTTGCTGCGACTAAATTAGTCACAGTACTCATATTTGGCATTTTTTGCACACCGGGTCCCGAGGAGGCGCCTGCACCTCCCCGGGACCGCTCGGCTATTCGACGATTGGTGCTCCGTGGCCCCAAGAACCTTCCATGCCGCACACGGTCGAGGCAAACCCGGCAGCAAAGTCGAGCGCGCGCTCGATGGCCTCGGCGCCATCTTCACCACGCTTGGCGGAATCGAGATAGCACATCAAAAACGAGGTAAGGAACGAGTCGCCCGCCCCCATGGTGTCCTTCATGTCCGTTACCGGTTTAGCCAGCTGGCGGTAATAACGCTCGCCGTCGTAAGCAATGCAGCCCTCGGCGCCCGCCGTAGCCGACACAAAACGCGGACCCAAGCCCTTCACCCATGCCAGACGCTCGCGGATCTCGTCCTCACTCGCGGCATCCGCCGCACTAAAGAAGGCGAAATCGACGTAGGGCGCAATCTGCTCGTAGTACTCGTCGGTAGAGTCGTCCGAAAAGTCAAAAGAGACCGTGACGCCCGCAGCCTTCAACTTGGGCAGCTCGCGCTCGGTAAAGCAATAGTTGCCCGAATGAACCACATCGAACTGCTTCATGTACGAAAGGTCAAAGCGATCGAGGACATAGCGCGCATCGCCACGGATACCGCCCTCGTTGGAGCCAAGGAAGACACGGTCACCGTCAACGACGGTCACGCGAGCCGCTCCGTTCTCGCCAATCATCTGCTCGCACTTGTCAAGCTCGATACCCTCATCCTCGAGGCTTGCAATGACATGCTCGGCAGCGGCGTCATTGCCAAAAATGCCCATGTATGCGGAACGTGCGGCACCGCATTTCTTGGCATAAACGGCGAAGTTCACCGCGTTGCCGCCAGGATACATGGTGTGGATATGCTCGTAGCGATCGACGACGTTGTCGCCAAATCCGAGCGCGTTAACGTTAAATGCCATGGCCTTTGTCCCTTCTAGTACTCGACAACACCCATATAGCGACGGAAATCGGGATCGTGATCAAACACCTTGCCGCGTGCAGCACGCAGCTCGCAGTTCATGGCGTAGAACAGCACCGGGTCCAGATAGGCACGGACGCTCGCCGGCACGGCTTCCATACCGTACTCCTTGGCATCGAGCACCATCAGCGTATCGGTATGCGTCTTAAGGAACGCCAGGGCGCGCTCGTCCATAGCACGGCACTCGCTGGAGCCCATCTGCAGGAAGTAAAAAACGCCATCCTGAGTAGCCTCGAAGGGGCCATGGAAGTACTCGGCAGAGTGGATGTAGCTGCAGTGCTGCCACTGCATCTCCATAAGAGAGCAGATAGCGAAACCGTAGGTCTGGCTAAAGTTGGGACCGCTGCCAAGAATATAGAAGAACTCGTGCTCCTGGCAAAGCTTGGCAAAACGATCGCCCAGCTCGGCATTTACCTTCTCACGTGCCGGGGGAAGAATCTTATCCATCTCGGCGATACCGGCATACATATCGGCAAGATCGGCGTAGCCCTCCTGCTGATCGAGCAGCTCTGCCGCAAGCGACAGCGAAATGCCAGCGGGGACCTCGGCCTGCGGCACACCCTCGCCCCATGGGTAGACCCACGTGGTCCACTTGCCGGAGTCGATCTTGGATCCAGCGTTGTCGGTCTGGGCGATCACCGTAGCGCCGGCGGCAAGGGCAATCTCGCAGCCCTCGACGACCTCCGGGGTATTGCCACTGTGGCTGCAAGCAATGACCAGGGACTTCTCGCCCAGACGACGCGGACGCATGATATCGAACTCGCGAGCCGTATAGATATACGAAGTGAAGGTGGTTGCCTCGCGCTGCAGAAGCTCGTGAGCCGGGATCAAATCGATCATGGAGCCACCACAAGCAATCCAGTAGACGCTGTCGAACTTGCCCTTCTCGGCAATTGCCTCTTTGATCAGATCGTGTGCGTTCATATCCAGTTCCTTTCTTGTTTGGGCCGCAATCAATGACGTTGGTTGCGTGGCCGATAGTTGTTTTAGTCAATCAGATATTTCTCGAATGCGGCCATGTTCTTGGCATCAGCCGCCGCCGGGTCATCGTAGTAACGACCGTCCGTGATTTCCTGGCCCAGCATGCCGTCGAAACCATGGGCGTTGAGTGTGGCAACGAAGGCGTCCATATCGTGCTTGCCATCGCCCCACACCAGATGGCCATACGGGTCACCGTCGATAAAGTGCATCTCGTGAATTGCCCCATCACCAAAGGCGGCAAACCAGTCCTCGAGCGTCTCGCGCGCAACGCCCATCGCAGTTGTATCAACCATGGGCTGTAAGTACGGGCTCGCGACCTCGTCAATCATGCGCTTCGCATCGGAAACCGTCGTCACAAGGTTGCTCTCCTCGGGACGCAGGCTTTCCATCGTAAGCACCAGACCGTGCTCCCCGGCATACTCCGCCAGAATGGACAAGTGCTCGCGGCTGCGCTTCCAGGCTTCCTCGCGGTCCTCGTCCCAGTCGCCCCAGCCCGAGTTGATGGACATACGGTCGCACCCAAGTACCTCGGCAAGCTCAATGCCGTGCTTAAAGTACGCCAGGCTGCGCTGTTCATGCAGCGGCTTGCGTGCGCAGTACTGCCAAGGATAGACAACATTCTCGGGGCACAGAGTACGATACCTAAGCCCACGGTCTGCAGCCTTTTTCGCCAGGACCTCAGCCTCAAAGTAGCCCGTGTGATCGAGCGTCACATGCGGCTCCGCGCACCACAGCTCAATGGACTCAAAGCCCAAGCGCTGCTGCACATCAAGGAAGTAATCGAGCGACCACATGATGTAGTGGATATTCATGCCTGCAATCTGTTCGCGGCGCAGCGTCGGTTTGGATTCAGGCATCTTATGCCTCCTTATTTCGATCGAACACGATTTGTCCGTCCGACATCGTCATATCAACCGCAAGATCGCGTGCGTCGCGATAATCGAGGTCGAACACATCCCGATCGAGTACGCAGATATCGGCAAGCTTGCCAACCTCAAGCGTACCCAGCTCGTCTTCGCGCATCAGGTCGTACGCGCCCCCGGCAGTCCAAGCGCGCAAAAGCTCGACAAGCGTCAGCACGTTGGCCTCATTCACGGGAAGTCCGTCGGCGAAGAACCCGCCGCACGCGCTGTAGATTGACTCGCCCAAGCTCGGAATCAACAGCGGCAAATCAGTGCCACAGCACACTGTGCATCCGGAATCTTCCATGCCGCGGCGATTCCAGCTGTGCAAAAGTCGCGTCT
>URTB01000074.1 GCA_900550595.1 uncultured Collinsella sp. | reverse complement strand
GAGACGCTGCTCGAGATTATCGACCACTACCAGGCCGCCGACTATCTGGACCTGCTCGAGGCACTCCAGGGCGACTTTGGCAACATCGACGTGTGCAGCTACGAGTACAAGGGCGAGGTCGTGGGCGTGTTTAGCGAGAAGTCGCTGTATCGCCGCAGCATGGACCTGCTCGACCAGACCGTGGCCGACCAGCTCTTTGACCCCGAGCGCCCGATCCTGACCAAGGCTCACGACGTGCCGCCTTCGCGCTATGCGACTGGCAGCCACGCGTGCAACTCGATCATCTCGGCCGGCTGCATCATCAAGGGCACCGTGCGCAACTCGATCCTGTCGCGCGGCGTCGTGGTCGAGGAAGGCGCTTCGGTGACCAACTCGATCATCAACCAGAGCTGCATCATCAAGAGCGGCGCACGCGTCGAGAATGCCATTCTGGACAAGAACAACGTGGTTCCCACCAACACCGAACTTCGCGGAACGCCCGAGAACATCCTGGTGCTGGGAAAGGCTCCGTTAACTTCCGACACCACCATCGTACGTTAACTTTGGCACCGCAACATCGCTCGTAACATGTAGAATAGCCGCCCGGTTAGCGCCAGGCGGCTATTCTCGAATTGCAACATGGGAGACAATATGGCAGATTCCAGCAAAAAGATGCAGATCGTGTTTGCCTCGGCCGAGTGCGCACCGTTTGTTAAGACCGGTGGCCTGGGAGACGTGGCGGGCTCGCTGCCTGCGGCGCTCGTGCGCGCCGGCGCCGAAGTCATCGTGATGGTGCCCAAGTACGCCACCATCAAGGACGAGTACAAGGCGCAGATGGAGCACTTCTCCGATTTTTACGTGAGCCTGGGCTGGCGCAACGAGTACTGCGGGCTCGAGAAGCTCGAGCACGACGGCGTCACTTATATGTTCATCGACAACGAGCGCTACTTTGCGCGCGACTATCCGTACGGCTTCTTTGACGACGGCGAGCGCTTTGCGTTCTTCTCCAAGGCCATTACCGAGAGCCTGCAGCACCTGCCGGCCGGTTTTGAGTGCGACATCCTGCACTGCAATGACTGGCAGACGGCACTGGCACCCGTGTTCCTGCGCGAGTTTTACCAGGGCCTGCCGCTGTACGACCGCGTCAAGACCGTGTTCTCGATCCACAACGTGGCGTTCCAGGGCCAGTTTAGTGACACCGTGATGGAGGACATCCTGGGCGTGGCGCACATTCCGGCGGCCGCCTCGCAGCTGCGCTGCGACGCCTGCAGCATCAACTACATGCTGGGCGCGCTGCACTATGCCGATGCCATCACCACGGTGAGCCCCACCTATGCGGGCGAGATCCAGACACCCGAGTTTGGCGAGGGCCTGGACGGAGTGCTGCGCGAGCGTTCCTACGCGCTGCAGGGCATTTTGAATGGCATTGACGTGGCGGGCTTTGACCCGGCAACCGACAAGCGCATTGCCGCCAACTATACCGTTGAGGACCGTTCTGGCAAGGCCGTTTGCAAGGCCAAGCTGCAGGAAGAGCTGGGGCTCGAGGTCCGCGACGACCGTCCGCTCATGGTTATGGTCACGCGCCTGACGCGCCAGAAGGGCATGGACCTGGTCATGTACGCGCTCGACCGCATCCTGTCCGGCGGCGTGCAGGTGGCGGTGCTGGGCACCGGCGACCGCGACTACGAGGACGGCCTGCGCTACTTCCAGGACAAGTACCCCGGCACCATGGCCGCACGCATCGAATTTGACCCGGCGCTGTCGCAGCGCATGTACGCCGCCGCCGATATGTTCCTGATGCCTTCGAAGTTTGAGCCTTGCGGTCTGTCGCAGATCATCGCCATGCGCTACGGCACCCTACCCATCGTGCGCGAGACCGGTGGCTTGAAGGACACGGTGATCCCGTATAACGAGTTTACCGGCGAGGGCACGGGCTTCTCGTTTAGCAACTTTAACGGCGACGAGATGGGCGACGCGGTCTTCCGCGCGGCGCGCCTCTTCTGGGATAACCGTGAGGCATGGAACAAGCTGGTCACGCAGGCCATGAGCCAGGACTTTAGCTGGACGCGTTCGGCCGACAAGTATCTGGACCTGTATTTCTTTATGCACCCGGAGATTGAGCGCCCGGCGGCTGTGGCTGAGGTTGCAGCTGTCGATGAGCCCGCTGCCGCTGAGGCCGAGCCTGCGGCGACCGTTAAGGAGCCCGCTGCCGCTGAGGAGCCCAAGGCCGAGGAGAAGCCGGCGGCCAAGGCCGAAGTTAAGCCCGACGCGAAGCCTGCCGCCAAGAAGACGACGGCCCGCAAGACGACGGCTAAGAAGGCCACGACCACGAAGGCCGCTGCTAGCAAGACTAGCGCCGCTAAGGCATCTACTGCCAAGGCATCGACTACGCGCAAGCGTACGACCGCCGCTGCCAAAAAGGCCGCCGAGGCCGAGGTCGCTCCCGAGGTAAAGGCCGAGCCCGCGGCAAAGGCTCCGGCCAAGACCGCTGCCAAGAAGACGACCGCGACCAAGACCACGACCGCTAAGAAGGCCACGGCTGCGAAGTCGACGACGACCAAGGCTGCTATGACGAAAGCCGCCGCGAAGACGACCCCGAAGGCCGCTGCAAAGCCCGCCGCCAAGGTCGAGGAGGCGCCCTCCGAGCCCAAGGCCAAGGTAGCTGTCGAGGCAAAGCCGGCCGCCAAAACCACCACGCGCAAGCGCGCTACGACGACGGTCAAAAAGGCCACGACCAAGGCTGCTGCTCCCAAGGCAGAGGCTAAGGCCGAGGAAAAGCCCGCAGTAAAGGCCGAGCCGGCTCCGAAGGCCGCAGAGGTCAAGACCGCTCCCAAGGCTAAGGCAAAGGCCGAGCCCGCCAAGGAGGCCCCGATCTCCCCCGCTGTTCCGGCCGAGGAAAAGGCCCCGACCAAGAAGACCTCCGTCCGTAAGGCAACGGCCACCCGCAAGCGCCACTAATCCGGACGATTAAAACTTAATCTAGCACAAAAGAGGGCGCCCCTACCAGGCGCCCTCTTCATGGTTGAACTTCTCTATTAAACAGAGGGCCGGTTTACTACGACAAAATAGCTCTGGCCGACCACGGAGAGTATTCTATGAAATTGGCAACGCTTCTACCTGCGGATTTAATATCACCAAATTGACCGTGGTTGAGATCATTCAATTCGTCGTAGTAAACCGATGTACTTTTGTTTGACTACAAATAGTATCCGCCTGGGCGTTTTCGAATATCGCGATAATTTGGATGGTAAAACGATTTTCTAGGACAACCGTTCGCCGATGGTAAACGGATGTTGTTTATACAGCCTGTGTACAAAAGATATACTTACATCCAGTGCGTAAAGCCCATGGCCCGCAGGCCGTGATTCTATTGAACTGGACCGAATTATGAGATTGATTCACAACAGCCGTCTGCCGCAGTTTCGTACTCCGTTTGGCGCTGTGACCACTGGAACTTCCGTTTCGCTATCGGTGATTTTGGAGGATGCCGACCCCAACCAGGCAACGCTCACCCTGCGCACCTGGGTCGATGAAATCGGTGAGTCTCTGTATCCCATGACGCACGAGGGCGACGGCATATTTACCGTAGAGCTTGAGTGCACTGAGCCCTGTCTTATCTGGTACAGCTTTATCTGCAACATCGAGGGCCAGCCCGAGGTACGCCTGGGTGCACCGCAGGGTCGCACCGGTGGCGAGGGTGTGACCTACAACTACGCCGAGGTTCCGTCCTTCCAGATTACCGTCTACAAGCACCGAGAGAACCGTCCCACTTGGTACGAGCGCGGTATGGTCTACCAGATCTTCCCCGACCGCTATGCACGCGACGAAAACTGGCGCGAACGCACGCTTGCCGAAGTTGAAAAACCGCGCAAAGGAATCCAGCGCCGCATGGTCGAGGACTGGAACGAACCGCCCGAGTACGAGCGTGCCGAAGACGGCTCCATCAAGACCTGGGATTTTTACGGCGGCTCGCTCAAGGGTATCCAAAATGACCTGCCCCGCATTGCCGAGCTAGGCTTTACGGCCATCTACCTCAACCCCATCTTTGAGGCCGCGAGCAACCACCGCTACGACACGGCCGACTACACCAAGATCGACCCGATCCTGGGCACCGAGCAGGACTTTACCGAGCTGTGCCAGGCAGCCGAGAAGCTGGACATCTCCATCATCCTGGACGGCGTCTTCAACCACACGGGCGACGATTCGATCTATTTCAACCGCTACGGCAACTATCCCGGCGTGGGCGCCTGGCAGAGCGAGGATTCACCGTGGCGCGATGCGTTTTACTTCCATGAGGACGGCTCGTATGACTGCTGGTGGGGCGTGGGCAACATGCCCGCCATCAATGAGAGCTCCAAACTGGTGCGCGAGCGGCTCCTGGGCAAGGACGGCGTGATCCGAAAATGGCTGCGCGCCGGCGCCCATGGCTGGCGTCTGGACGTGGCCGATGAGCTTTCCGATGACTTCCTGGCCGAGATCAAAAAGGCCGTGCTCGCCGAGAAACCCGATGCGCTGCTGCTCGGCGAAGTCTGGGAGGACGCCTCCAACAAGATCAGCTATGGCCACCTGCGCCGCTATCTGCAGGGCTCTGAGCTCGACTCTGCCATGGACTACCCCTTCCGCGACATGGTCATCGGCTTTTTGATGGGCTACAAGAATGCCTATCAAGCTGCTGAGGACATCGAGACCCTGCGCGAGAACTACCCGCGCGAGGCACTGGCCTGCGCGCTCAATCTGCTTTCGAGCCACGACCGCCCGCGCATTATCTCGGTGCTCGGTGGTGGCCCCGACGAGTCGCAGCTGCCCGAGAGCGAGCGCAGCAAATGGCGCCTGGACGAGAACTCGATGGGCCTGGCCAAGAGCCGTTTTTGGTTGGCAACGCTCATGCAGATGACCTTCCCAGGAGTGCCCTCGATCTATTATGGTGACGAGTACGGCCTGGAGGGCCTCACCGATCCGGGCAATCGCCGTACCCTGCCGACCAAGGACCAGCTCCACGACTTCGATACGCTAGCCATCGTTAAGAACGCATCTGCCATTCGCCGCGCGTTACCGTTTATGGTCGATGGCAAGATCAAGGCCTTCGCTCTCAACGACGACGTCTTGGCCTACACCCGCACGGGCAAAGACGGCGAGGCCGCGACGGTTATCATCAACCGCAGCCTGCGCAATTCGCACTGCGTGACGATCCCGGCGCTCGGCGAATGTGCTAGCGACGTGATCAGCGGACACGAGTGCGAAATCCACAACGGCACAGTCACGCTCGACCTGTACCCGCTGGGCTCTTCGATCATCTATCACCATGCCGAGAAGCGCCTGCAGGAGCCGCTCGATCATGGCGCGGGCGTCGTGTGCCACATCACCTCGGTGCCGACCGATGACGGCAAACCCGGCACAATCGGTGCGCCCACGCGTCGCTTTATCGACCATCTGGCCGCCATGGGCATGCGTTACTGGCAGGTCCTGCCCGTCAATCCCACGGACTTCTTCCGCTCCCCCTACGCCGGTCCTTCGGCCTTTGCAGGCAATATCGACCTGCTGCCCGAAAGCCACGAGGAGCTGGCTGCCGACTTCGTCACCTGGAAGGCCCACGGCGGCGAGGATGCCGACCCGCTGTACACGGCGTTTAAACATCGCAACGCCGACTGGCTCGAGAAGTACTGCGTCTATATGGCGGTAAAGAAGCACTTTGAGGGGCTGTCGCGCCACGATTGGCCGGCAGATGTCGCGCGCTACAACGAGTATCTGATCGATGACAAGCGCTTCCACGACGAGGCCGAGCTGCAGGCGTACATGCAGTATCGCTTTGACCTGGCCTGGTGCGAGCTCATGAACTATGCGCACAAGAAGGGCATCGAGGTCATCGGCGATATCCCGATGTATGTCTTGGACGATTCGGCCGACGCGTGGAGCGAGCCCGAGAACTTCTGGCTGTCCGATACCGGCAAGGCGATTGAGATTTCGGGCGCGCCGCCCGACAACTTTGCGCCCGAGGGGCAAGTGTGGGGAAACCCCACCTTCCGCTGGGATCACATGAAGGAAAACGGCTATCGCTGGTGGATGGATCGCCTGCGTCGTGCGTTTTCGCTCTACGACCGCGTGCGCCTGGACCACTTCCTGGGTTTCCACAGCTACTTTAGCATCCCCGCCGGCAAGGCCTGTGCCGACGGCCGCTGGCTTGCGGGACCAGGAAAGGACCTGTTCCAGACGGCCTACGACGAGCTGGGTCCGCTTAACTTTATCGCCGAGGACCTGGGCTATCTGACGCCTGGTGTTCGTGCGATGGCTTCGACCTGTGGTTTCCCCGGCATGGACGTGCTGGAGTTTAGCGACTACGACGTTCGCTGCGGAATTCATCCCACACCGGGCAAGATCCTGTACACCTCGACGCACGACACCTCGACACTTGCCGGCTGGTGCACGCGCTCCTTTGCAGGCGGCGATGAGCCGAGCGGCATTGCATTGGCAAGCGAGCTCATGGGCAACGCCCTGGCAAGCGATGCGCCGCTCGTTATGATGCCGCTGCAGGACATACTGGGCCTGGGCGACGATGCACGTATGAACGTGCCGGGCGTGGCCACGGGCAACTGGACATGGCAGGCGCAGGAGGCCGACATTGCGGCGGCCGAGGGCAAAACTGCGAAGCTCCTGCGCAACACCCATAGATTCTGGGGTGAAGCGTGATAAAACCCCCGATATAGGGTACAGTTACAGCTGTTTGAATTTTTGCGGGCAGAGCGATCTGCCCGCTTTGTGCTGAAAAGGAAGTATTATGGCGCGCTACGATTACAAGTGCACGAGCTGCGGCAACGTGTTTGAGGTTGAGCACCCCATGTCCGAGACGCCCGAGGTCGTATGCCCCAGCTGCGGCGCCCCGGCATCCAAGACGTTCTCGGCCAGCGGCATTAAGTTCGAAGGCAGCGGTTTCTACAACACCGACCAGCGAAGCGG
>URTB01000073.1 GCA_900550595.1 uncultured Collinsella sp. | reverse complement strand
GGCTGGACCGCACGTATCCGGTCAGCTCAATCGCCTGCTTAATGCGCTCGGCCTTGTCCGCCGATATGTACCCACCGTTGAGGTAACGCGAGACGGCGGCACTCGAAACGCCCGCCAACTCGGCGACATCCTTCATCTTTACCACGCGCGCCACCCCTGTCATTGAAATCGCTTTCACCATGATACCCGCGGAGGCGGCATGCGAACCAAATCAGCCCACCCAGGTCGAGCAAAGGTCAGCGAGCGGGCAGCTGCCGTGGTGAGGTGCCACAAAAGAGAATCGACGCGTACCTTTTTGTGCAACAAAAAGCCGCTTATCCAGAGGATTTTTCTCGTTTGGGCATTAAAAAAGGCGACCGCCCTTTGCGGACGGTCGCCTTAAGTTGCTGTGCAATTTACCTTAGGCGCGGGTCTTGATCTCCTCGGTCACCTTGGCAACAAACTCGTCGACGCTCATCTGAACGGTCTCGTTGGAGCGATCGCGAACGGAGATGTTGCCGGCCTCGACCTCCTTCTCGCCCAGGATGAGCATGTAGGGCACGCGGTCGATGCTGCGGGCCTCGCGGATCTTGTAGCCGATCTTCTCGTCGCGGTCGTCGCAGACCACGCGGATGCCGGCCTCCTCCAGCTTGGCGCACACCTCGTGGGCGTAGTCGCGGCTCTTCTCGGAGACGGGAAGCGCCTTGACCTGCACGGGAGCCAGCCAGGTGGGGAACTTGCCCGCAAAGTGCTCAATCAGAATACCAATGAAGCGCTCGATGGAGCCAAAGCAAACGCGGTGCAGCATGATGGGGCGCTTCTTGCTGCCGTCGGCGTCCACGTACTCCAGATCAAAGTTGAGCGGCATCTGGAAGTCGAGCTGCACGGTACCGCACTGCCAGGTACGGCCAAGCGAGTCCTCCAGGTGGAAGTCGATCTTGGGGCCGTAGAAGGCGCCGTCGCCCTCGTTGACCTCGTAGTCCATGTGCAGCTGCTCCAAAGCGGTACGCAGGCCCTCCTCGGCGCGAGCCCAATCCTCGTCCGAGCCCATGGAGTCCTCGGGGCGGGTGGAAAGCTCAACGTGGTACTTAAAGCCAAACTTCTGGTACACGGAGTCGATGAGGTTGACCACACCGACGATCTCGTCGGTCAGCTGGTCGGGACGCACAAAAAGGTGGGCGTCGTCCTGGTTAAAGCAGCGCACGCGGAACAGGCCGTGCAGGGCGCCGCGCAGCTCGTGGCGGTGCACCAGGCCAATCTCGCCGGCGCGAATGGGCAGCTCGCGGTAAGAGTGCGGCTTGGAGGCGTACACCAGCACGCCGCCCGGGCAGTTCATGGGCTTAATGCAGTACTCTTCGTCGTCGATGACGGTGGAGTACATGTTGTCCTTGTAGTGGTCCCAGTGGCCCGAGGTCTTCCACAGCTGCTTGTTCATGATGAGCGGCGTGGAGATCTCCACGTAGCCGGCCTTGTGGTGGATCTCGCGCCAGTAGTCCAGCAGCGTGTTCTTAAGGATCATGCCGTTGGGCAGGAAGAACGGGAAGCCGGGGGCCTCGTCGCGCATCATAAAGAGGTCCATCTCGCGGCCGATCTTGCGGTGGTCGCGCTTCTTGGCCTCCTCCAGCATGTGCATGTGCTCGTCGAGCTCCTCCTTGGTGGCAAAGGCGACACCGTTGATGCGGGTGAGCATCTTGTTGTCCTTGTCGCCCTTCCAGTAAGCGCCCGAGACGCCGGTGAGCTTAAAGGCCTT
The DNA here is from genome assembly GCA_900550595.1 of uncultured Collinsella sp. Lineage (GTDB taxonomy): Bacteria > Actinomycetota > Coriobacteriia > Coriobacteriales > Coriobacteriaceae > Collinsella. The sequence goes on along the minus strand of URTB01000073.1, from coordinate 5,252 downwards.
GAGGGCCTTGGTGTAGCAGATGTGGGGACCGACGCACATGTCGATGTAGTCGCCCTGCTGGTAGAAGGTGATGCGGGCGTCGTCGTCCAGGTCGCCGATGTGCTCGACCTTGTACTTCTCGCCGCGCTCCTCCATAAGGGCGATGGCCTCAGCGCGGGGCTTCTCAAAGACAGTGAACTTGAGGTTCTCCTTGACGATCTTCTTCATCTCGGCCTCAATCGCGGGGAAGTCGTCCTCGCTGATCTTGACGCCCTCGGGCAGGTCGACGTCGTAGTAAAAACCGTTGTCGGTCGCGGGGCCGTAGGCAAAGTCGGCCTCGGGGTACAGGCGCTTGATGGCCTGCGCCATGATGTGCGCGGCAGAGTGGCGGATGACGTGCGTGACCTCGTCCTGCGGGAGCTCGGCCACCGAACCGTCATTGTAGAGTGCCTTCATGGGTATGTTTTCTCCTCTCGGATGCCTGGTGCAAGTGCGTGCGATGCGCTCGGCGTTTTTGACTTGCATCATTATAGGCAGGTTGCCTTGGTATACAAGCGCCCGCCGCACCTTAATGGCACGGCGGGCGATTTTCTACGCATGCTTCATCGTGTGGGGGCGGGGCTACGGGATGCGCGCGGCTTGCGCGGGATGCCCGCGGTGCGCCCGTGGCTTACGGCCGCCCCGACGATGGATGCGTTACTGGATGCGAGTTCGGCAGTAGGGGCAGACCTTCCAGTGCGCGTCGAGCGGGCGATGGCAGCTGGGGCACACGTTGCGAACCTGGGTATCGCACACGGGGCAGACCACAAAGTCTTTCTCGATGGGGGCACCGCACTGCGGGCAGGTGCCGTACTGGGCAAGCTGGCGCTCGCGCAGGGCCATATCCAGCTCCTGCTCCTCGCGGTCGGCCGCGTAGGAGTGCGGGCGCAGGACCAGGTAGGCGATGAGGCCCACAAACGGGATGAGGGCGATGATGCCCCATGCCACGTAGGCGCTGGCACCGCGGCGGCGAGCGTCGATGAACACATAGACGACCGACAGCACGTACAGGGCGATGATAAAGCCAACAAAGGCATAGATGACGCCCATAAGCTGCGGCGACATGAGCTCAGAGATGTACTTGGACATTGGGGTGTACCTTTCGGAATATTTACAGTCCGGTCAAGTTTACCACGGGGTTTGTTTATATGGGACTACGGTTGGGTACGGGGCTGGCGCGGACACAAACATCTCAATCTATAGCAGTTGCTCGGCAAATAAGGGTCTAGGTGTTACAGATCGAGACATTCAAAATCCGTCGGAAGGTTTGTCTTGATCTGTAACATCTAGAACCCAAATCCTCAGCTAACTGTTACAGATTGAGACAAAAGAAAACGTCCAGGCCGAATGTCTCAATCTGTAACAGTTACTCGGCAAAAACAGTCCCAGGTGTTACAGATTTAGACAAACTATTCTTTCCCCGACTTAAATCTCAATCTGTAACAACAACTCGGTAAATACAGGTCTTACCGTTACAGATTTAGACATTCGAAACCGACTGATAGGTTCATCTAAATCTGTAACATCTAGACCCCAAAACGGTCCCCAGATGTTACAGATCGAGACGGAAGAATCTCTCCCTGACTTTAAATCTCAATCTGTAATACATGGGACCGATTTTCCCCTCTTACTGTTACAGATAAAGACAAACGGAGGGGCCGTCTGGCAAACGTCTCGATCCGTAACATCTGGAACCCAGTTCTTCTGCTTACTGTTACAGAACGAGATAAACCCCTGACACCAGGAGCGGCAGACGAGGTCACCGATGGTCCTGAGTCTCCCCTCGCCTGCCGTTGGCGGGTGTTGCGGGGCTGTTCGCCGCATTGCCGCTGCGCTGGGGGCGTGCAGACCGTAGGATAGTCCTATTGACAGCCTGTCAACTTGTCTGGGAGGCACCGTGGCAGAAACGTTTGATATCGCAATTGTAGGCGCGGGCATCACGGGATGCGCCATCGCGCGGCAGCTTGCGCGTTTTGACATGTCCATTTGTGTGGTCGAGGCGGCCAACGATATCGCGCTGGGCGCTTCGAAGGCCAACGGCGGCCTGGTGCACGCCGGCTACGATCCGGCTCCGGGCACGGTAAAGGCGCAGGTCAACGCCCGTGGTTGCGAGCTATATGGCACGTGGGCCCAGGAGCTAGGCTTTTTGTTCCGCCGCACCGGGTCGATGGTACTGGGCTTCAACGATGAAGACCGCGCGCACCTGGAGAAGCTGCGCCAGAATGGCCTTGCCAACGGCGTGCCCGAGCTGTCGATTATCGGCCCCGAGCGCATCCACGAGCTGGAACCGCGTGCCAGCGTCAACGCAACATGCGCGCTGTGGTGCCCTTCGACCGGCTACGTCGACCCATTTGAAGTGGCCATCGCCGCGCTGGAAAACGCGGTCGCCAACGGCGTGACGTTTATGCGCTCCACACTGGTGGAGGCAATTGAGGTTGCCGACTCGGATGACGGAACCGCGCGCTTTACGCTGGTGACGCCCGCCGGCAATGTGCGCTGCCGTTACCTGATTAACGCCGCGGGCAACGGTGCCGCAGACATCTCGCATATGACCGGCGCCGAGGATTTCCAGATGGTCTGGCGCCAGGGCAACATTGTGGTGCTGGACAAGGAACCGCGTGCGCTCATGCCGCTCTACCCCGTTCCCACACCGGTTTCCAAAGGCGTTATCGTCACGGGGACCGTACATGGCAACACCGTGATTACCGCGACCGCCGCCGTGCGCGAGCCAGGCGACACGCAGACCTATGCGAGCGATGTCGACGCGCTGCTGAGCGGCGCGCGCAAGCTGGTGCCCGATCTGGACACGCGTCGCGTGGTGCGCGCGTTTGCTGGCGGGCGTCCGGTCATTCAGGGGACGAACGACTTCTTTATTGGGCAGTCGGCCGTGGTGCCGGGGTTGTTCCAGGCGGCGGGCATTCAGTCGCCGGGCGTGGCGAGCGCGCCGGCCATTGCCGAGCGCATGGAGCAGGTGCTGCGCGATGCCGGCGTGGTCCTGCACGAGCGCGGCGACTGGAATCCGATTCGCCATGCGCCGGACGACTTTGACCGCGCCCCGCTTGCGCGCAAGGAAGAGCTCATTGAGTCCGACCCCGCGTGGGGGCAGATCGTCTGCCGCTGCGAGACGGTGCCCGAGGCCGAGATTGTTGCCGCGATTCGACGCCGCCCGGGTGCGGTTTCGGTCGAGGGCGTCAAACGCCGCTGCCGCGCCGGCATGGGTCGGTGCCAGAGCGGCTTTTGTCAGAGCCGCGTGGTGGCGATTCTGGCGCGTGAGCTGGGGTGTGACCCCAGCAAGGTGCTGCTGGAGGATGACGGATCTTGGCTGGTCGAGGGACCGCTGAAGGGGGTGCGCTAGGATGGCGACATTTGATTCGCGCGACGGACGTGCGGAGGCCGGAGCTGGAACGTCGGTGTCGACGCAAGCGTTCGACGTGGTCGTTATCGGCGGCGGACCCGCCGGCATGGCGGCCGCACTTGCCGCGCATAAGGCCGGCGCGCGTGTGGCCATCGTGGAGCGCGAACAGCACCCGGGCGGTATCCTTCGCCAGTGCATCCACCCCGGCTTTGGCCTATCGCACTTTAAGCAGGAGCTGACCGGTCCCGAATATGCGCAGCGCTTTATCGATCAGGTTCGCGCAACCGACATTGCGTTGTTCTTGGACAGTATGGTGCTTGGAATTGATTCGGGCGCGTCCACGGAAGACGCCGCGGTCCATACCGTCACGCTCATGAGCCCCGCCGGCATGCTACAGCTCACCGGACGCGCGGTCGTCCTTGCCATGGGATGCCGCGAGCGCACGCGCAGCGAGATCAAGATCCCCGGCAGCCGCCCCGCCGGCGTATTTACGGCCGGCCTGGTGCAGCGATACATCAATATCGAAAACCTCAAGCCCGGCTCGCGTGCCGTCATTTTGGGCTCGGGCGACATCGGACTTATCATGGCGCGCCGCTGCACGCTCGAGGGGATTTCGGTCGAGGGCGTGTACGAGCTCATGCCGTACGCCAACGGCCTGCGCCGCAACGTCAAGAACTGCCTGGACGACTTTGACATTCCGCTGCACCTGTCCACCACCGTCACGCGCGTGATCGGGCACGACCGCGTGGAGGCCGTCGAGGTGAGTCGGGTCGACGAGCGCCTGGCACCCATTCCGGGGACCGAGCGCATTGTTCCGTGCGACACGCTACTGCTTTCGGTGGGCCTGATTCCCGAGAACGAGCTTTCGGTGGGCGCGGGCGTTGAACTTGACCCGCACACGCGCGGCGCCGTGGTGGACCAGAGCCTGCAAACGGGCGTGCCGGGCATCTTTGCCTGCGGCAACGTGCTGCACGTGCACGACCTGGCCGACAACGTGACGACCGAGTCCGAGCGTGCTGGTGCGGCTGCGGCGGCGTACGCGCTGGGCTGTGGCGCTGGGGCCGATGCGGGCGCTGCGAGCCCGGACCGCGAGCTCACAGTCTCCCCCGCCGGCATCGCAGGCTACGCGCTGCCGGGCCGCATTACGACCGTCGGGCTCACTAAGCTCAACTTCCGCGTACGCCGACCGGTCGACGTCGCCCGCGTGCGCATTCTGGCAGGCGACGATGAACTATTTGCAGGCAAGGTCCGCCCGTTTAAACCGAGCGTCATGGAGAGCTTCCCGCTGCCAGCAAAGGTGATTCAGCGCGCAATCGACCTGGGTGTTAGTGAAATTGTCCTGTCCGTCGATTCCATTGAGGAGGCGTAAGGCCATGAGCATAAACGCGATCGAAACGCTGCAGTTCAACTGCACCACCTGCCCATCCGAGTGCCTCCTGACCGTAGAGGTAGAGCGTGACGCAGACGGCGCCGTGGTAGAGGTGCACTCCGTGACCGGCAACAGCTGCCCGCGCGGCGATACGTTCGCACATCAGGAGCTCACCTGCCCTATGCGCGTGCTCACCACAACCGTGGCCGTATCCGGCGGCGCTGAGGCGCTGCTGCCCGTGCGCACGACCGAAGCCATCCCGCTGGCACTCCACACCCAAGCCATGGACCTCATCCGCGGCTTGGTCGTCGATGCCCCCATCCGCATGGGCGGCGTCGTGTTGGAAGACCTCCTCGGCACCAGCATCAACCTCATCGCCAGCATGGACATCGGCCCAGCCTAGATGGTTCATTTAGGACGGGGCCCTTTTAGCTACCCCGCCATCCACCTCGCCTCTCCTCAATTGCGGTGAAATAGTTCCTGATTTCCGCCAAAACCCCGGCATCCAGG
>URTB01000072.1 GCA_900550595.1 uncultured Collinsella sp. | reverse complement strand
AGTCAATGACAAACTCGCCCGCGCGCCCGGCGCGCCGCACCAGCTCGGTAAACACCGACTCAGCCATCGTCGAGCGACAGATGTTGCCATGGCAGATAAACAGTATGCGTTGCATGAGCGGTTTCCTTTCTAGGCGGTCGTGCAGGGCTTACAGACTGCTCTTGAGGCAGTTTGCTCCAATAAAGCCCGCTGCGTACAAGGGGAGGTGGCGTAGCTCGCGCCCGTCATCGGTTTCGCTGCGGAAAAAATTGTTCTCGGACAAAATGTAGGCATATGGCGATCGGGCTTTGTCCATGAACGACCCGAGGGTTCTCGCGCGCACGTTGCGTGCGGACTTTACCTCGACGGGCACGATTTCCATACGGTCGGTCTGAAGTAGAAAATCGAGCTCGCCGGTCGTCTTCCAAGACGACGGCGGCACCCAGTAATACGTCTGCAAGCTGTTACCCGAAAATGCTTGCATGACCGAGTTTTCCGCCAGGGCGCCTCGGAAGTCGGAAGATAGCGCTATGGCGGAATCTTCTTTGAGGTCGAGCCAGAGCCTCGGGTTGATGCCGAGTTTGTAGAACATGAGGCCGGTATCGAGAAGATAGACCTTAAAGAAACTTCCATCTTCGTCGTCGAAGGGAACGAGGGGAGGCTCGATGCCTTCGGTCAGGTTGTTGACCGATATGATACCGGCGCCTTCGAGCCAGTCGAGCGGCTCGATAAGCTTGGCGCGACGGCCTCCGCGTTCGACCTCGGAGTACTTGAATTTTTTTGTGGACGATCTCAGCAGCTGGGACGGAATGGAGCGCCAGACCTTGCGTGCCGCCACGCCGCTGATCCCGTTTTCGGGGTCGGTCATATCGGCGGTATAGGTCTCGTTGATTTCGCGCTGCTCGACGCGCGCATCCTCGATGGATAACGTCTTGCGATATGCGTTGACGGCGGCGGGCATGCCGCCCACGATCTGGTATCGATGAAACAGGCTGAGCGCGGCTTGGTGCGCGGCGTAGGTCTCGAGCGTGCCGGCGTGGGTACGAATGGCATCGGCCATCTGCTCCTCATCGAGCGCCCAGAGAAACTCCTCGAACGACATAGGATGCATGGTCTCTTGACGAACGCCGCTGGGAAAAGGCAGCTTACGTTTGCGCGTGGCGACGCCGAGCTGACTGCCGGTCGCGCATATGCGCCAGCCCGAACCCGAAAAAAAGCGAAGCGAGTTGAGCGCCCGTTCGCAGAGCTGCACCTCGTCAAACAGGATGAAGGTGGTTTCTTTGCGAATGGGGGCGCGTTTATAGTCTGAAATCCGCGCCACGATGGTGTCAACGTCGTCGGTGGGACAATCGAACAGCGGAGCGATCAGCTCAAGATCGGTCTGAAAGTCGAGTTTGACAAACGCATCGCCGGCGATTCGCCTGCCGATTTCCTCGGCAGCGTACGTTTTGCCTACGCGTCGCGCACCACGGATGAGGAGGGGGCGTGAGGCGTCCTTTGTCGCCCATGATTCGATAACGGACTCGATTGATCTGCGCATGGGGCCGCCTTTCCAATTTCGTGTACTTCAGATACATAGTTTAGTACGATTTCATGTACTTGAAATACACGAAATAATAGAAAAGCGTGTATCTCAAATACACGAAATTGCACTGCTGAAGCTTCCAGGCGGATAAACATACTCATATTGGGCGGTTTTCACCGGTTACTCGCCACCTTGGGCTATGTTTGCCCCTATGCCCGTATTGAGGGCCGTGCTGATTGACGACGGCGCTCCCAGCGAGCCAGCTTAATCGTCACCAGCGTGAGGGCCCAGGCCACAAGCGAGAACGCGGCGCCCACTGCGCCCACGTACGCAATGCCAACGCTGCTTACCACGGCGCCGCCCACTGCGGTGCCAAACGAGATGCCGACGTTAAACGCCATGGGCTCAACCGAACTTGCGAGTACCATCGACTTGGGATGGCGGCTGCGTGCCACGTCCATAAAGTGCGTGATGCATGAGACCGAGAACAGGTACATGAGCATCGCCAGGCTAAAGACAAAGACCAGCGCGAGCGGCATGGCGGCGCCCACGGCAAACAGCCCGAGCAGTGCCGCCGCCTGCAGCACAAACGTAACCAGCAGCGCCTTCATGCCAAAACGCGCATCGATCCATCCGCCCAGGATGTTCGAGATCAGGCAGAACACGCCATAGGCCATAAGTGTGGTGCTCGCCTGAACGGTATCCATGCCCAGCACCTGCTCCAGATAAGGCGTCACGTAGCCGTAGAATACGTAGACCGAGCCCACGCCAAACAAGAAGATGAGCATGCCGGTGATGATACTCGGCTCGCGTAGTAGCCCCGCCTGCTCGCGGAAGGTGGCGGGCTCATCGGTCTGCCCGGCGCGAGGCATAAACGCCACGAGCGCGCTACAGATCAAAACGGCAAAGGTCAGCGTGCCGTACATGGCCACGTGCCAATCGAGTGTGTCGGCCACAAACTTGCCAATCGAGGTCACAAAGACCATCGCCACGGAAAACGCACCATATACGACCGAGATGGCAAGTGAGGTTTGCTGCGGGGATAGCAGCTCAGGGATGTACGTCACGCCCACGGCGAGCAGCGCACCCGAGACAGAGCCCAGGACAATGCGTGAGATAAACAGCACCTGGAAGTTGGGAGCCAACGCCATGACCAGGTTGCCGAGCACAAAGACGACGCTATAGCACACGAGCAGCTGGTAGCGGCGGAATCGCCCCGTGCTGAGCGCGAGCACCGGCGTCGCGATAGCGTAGACGAGCGCAAACACGCTGATGAGCTGGCCCGCAGTGGCAAGTGATATGCCGAGTTCCGTTGCCAAGTCGCTTTCGATGCCGATGACCACGAACTCGGAGCAGCCGAGCGAGAATCCCAACAGCACGAGCAGCGCCAGGCAGAGCTTGGTGCGCGCGGGGGAGAGCGCGGCGGCGGTTGGCTTACTTTTAGGCGTGGTTGCGGCGGTCAAGGTTGTCACTCCAATGTCGCATGAATAAGCGGGATTCAATCCCTGCAACTCTAACAGAATGTGACAAAGGGGCAGTCCCTTTGTCACATTGCGCTGCCAGCCAGTCGCCCAAACCATCACAACATTCGGCGAAAATCTCGAAAACGAGGAAAAGCGGCGAATGTTGTGACGGTTTTCCTGTCTGTGTCGGCGAGCTCCGGCGCCGTCTGCGGGTATAAGGCTAGCAAGTGTTTATTTGCGAGGCCTAAGGGGCGCCCCGTATGGATATCGATAACTTTGAATGGTGGTATAGCGAGGGCGAGGCTCCGGACGAGGAGTGGGACGAGCCCGCGCCGCGTGACGTGTCGAGCGACGAGGACGAGACCGGTAACGATGCCGTCGAGATGGACGCCGCCTCCGACCCCGTCGAGCCCCTGACCTTTGAACAGGCTTGGGCCCAGGCCGAGGCCGACGAGGCAAAGGCCGATGCCACGGCCACGCTGGGTGAGCCAGCCGACATGTCCATTTCGCCGGCAAAGACCCCGCAACCGCGCCACACCATCGACCCCGGCAGTACGGCATCTTTCAGCATTCTCGACGTGCCCGCGCAAGGCGCCCAGGCGCCTGCGCCCACGCATCGCCCCGACCTGGCTCGTGAGGAAGACGCGGGCCGCCGTTCTCCGCTCGGCCCCATCCTCATCGCCTTCATGGCCGGCGTTATCGCCTGCTCGGCAATCGGCAGCATCTGGGGTCATGTCGAGCGGCAGCGCCAAGACGCCGCCAAGGTCGAGATGTCCGTCGAGCAATCGCTCAGCCGCACGCGCTCGGTGCATGTGTCGGTCGAGGTTAAGGACGGCGCGACGTGGGATACCGCGCGCGGCGACAGCCAAATGCTCGTCCATATCGTGGGCCGCACGCTCAGGGGACAAGCAATCGACGAGTACCAATACGTCAATTCCGAAGGTGACGGTATCGAGCTCAAGCCCGGCGACTACGAGCTCACGGTCGATGAGCCGCCCGTCGCCACCGACGGCACGCGTTACCGCGCCTCAAAGCGCATGGTCCCGGTGAGTTTTAATTCGCAAGCACCCGATACGGTCGATAGCGCGCCGCAGGGTGGGTTTGACCTTTATGCTATTGCTCAATAACTGCGCCTGCCGCTCAGCCCTGCTGCCAAGAGTGGGACAATAACCCTCGACACTGTTGTTTACTTTTGGAGGAAGTAGCATGTCCACCGTCACTACCATCAAGCGCGGCGGCCTCACCGCGGCCATCGATTCCATGGGCGCCCAGCTCACGAGCCTTGCCCTCAACGGCAATGAGTATCTGTGGCAGGGCGACCCGGCCTTTTGGGGCAAGCACGCGCCCATCCTGTTCCCTATCGTGGGATCGCTGCGCAACAACACGGCGACGTCTGCCGCCGGCACCTGCGAGATGGCGCGCCACGGCATCGCACGCATTGTCGAGCACAAATTGGTCGAGGTATCGGAGGACGGCTCCTCGGTAACCTACGAGATCACCGATACGCCCGAGTCGCTCAAGGCCTTTCCCTTCCACTTTAAGCTCAACATGACCTATGCCCTGACCGGCGATGCCACGCTCACGCAGACCTTTGCCGTCACTAACACCGGCGACGTAGACCTGCCGTTCTCGGTGGGTGGCCACCCTGCGTTTAACGTGCCCGCCCCCGGCGCCGAGGACGAGGCGTTCGAGGATTACGAGCTGGCGTTTACCGAGGCTTGGACTAACGAGGCCCCCGTCATCACGCCCGATGGCCTTATGACGTTCGAGGGTAGCTACAAGGCCCCCGATAACTCGGACGTGCTGCCCATCACGCACCGCAGCTTCGATAACGACGCCATCATGTTCACCGATACCCCGGGCTCCACGCTCACGCTGCGCGGCCGCAAGTCGGGCCACGGCGTCAAGATCGACTTTGAGGGCTTTAAGTACATCGGCGTGTGGTCTGCCGCCAACGACGCTCCGTTTGTGGCGCTCGAGCCCTGGACCGGTCACACCACCATGGACACCGAGGACGATGTCTTTGAGCACAAGGTCAACACCATCAACTTGGCTCCCGGCGCTACCGATAAACGCAGCTTTAGCGTCACCTTGCTCTAGAGGTTCCGCCGCTCGGTCGATGCTGCGTGCCGTCCAGAGCGATAATTTGTCATTCAAAAGGCAAGGCATAGACCTTCTGGTCATGCCTTGTCTTTTTCATGCCACTTGTTCGCTCTGGACGTCGCTCGCCGGCATTGCCAAAACATCGACGTCCCCAATGACTACCATGTGTCTATTAATTTTTCGAGCTTGTGCTGCACTGCTGGTCGCTGGTGTATATCCTGTTAAGTCGTCAGCATACGATTCAACAGGGAAGGCAGATTATGCATTCTCCCCATCAGCGCGACGCGCATCCACAGCCGGTGTGCAGCCGTCGCATCTTCTTGGGTAGCGCTCTCGCTGCGAGCGCTTCCGTCGTCGCCGGCGCGCTCGCCGGCTGTCAGCGTCCGTCCACGCTCAAGGTGGTTCAGCCCACGACGGGCGGCGGTCGCGACGACCTGTCCGATTCCGTGATCGGCAAGGACAAGATCCGCATTGGCATGGAGGCGGCCTACGCCCCGTACAACTGGCAGGTTTCCGAAGCCAGTGAGTACACTATCCCCATCGACAACGTGCAGGGCGCCTATGCCGATGGCTACGACGTGCAGATCGCCAAGATCGTCTGCAAGGCCCTCGGTGGCGAGCCCGTTGCCGTCAAGCAGAGCTTCTCGGGCCTCATCGATTCGCTCAACAACGGCCAGATCGACCTCATCATCGCCGGTATGAGCGCCACGCCCGAGCGCGAGGAGTCGGTCGGCTTCTCCGACCCGTACTTTATTGGCTACTTTGGCCTGTTCGTAAAAGAGGGTTCCCCCTACCAAAACGCCACCAAGCTCAGCGACTTTAGCGGTGCCACGGTACTCGGCCAAAAGGACACCATGCTCGACACCGTCATCGACGAGATTCCGGGCGTTGTGCACAAGAACCCGGTCGACTCCGTCCCCACGGTGTTCTCGAATCTGCTGCAGGGCACGTGCGACGCCGTGACTTACAACACCGAGAACGAGAAGGGCTATATGGCCCAAAACCCGGGTATCGTCCCTATTCATTTTGCCGAGGGCGAGGGCTTTAAGCAGGAGGTCGCGGCAAACGTCGGCTGTCGCAAGGGCTCGGACAAACTGCTTAAACTCATCGACAAGACACTCAAGGGCATTAGCCAAGAGGAACGCGACCAAATGTGGGACGCGTGCCTCGACCGCCAGCCGGCATAGGGAGGCAGCATGAAAACCATCAATCGTCTGGCCTCCTTTATCAAGGCCGACCACCGTTATGTGTACCTGGGCACGAGTGTCATCGCGGCGCTTGGCCTGGCGTTTAGCCAGCGCAACCCCACGCCGCTGAGCTTCTTGGCGCCCACCGGTATCTTCCAGGATTGCCTTTGGGCAATCCTTTGGGCCTGGCTCGTCGTGTCGGCGGCGGCGCTCGTCACCAAACTCATGCACTGGAATGACTATCGCGAAACGTCGCCGTTCGCATCCGAGCGCTTCCGTCGTGGCGCACGCTTGGGCAGCTATGTCGTGGTTGCCATCGCGGCGATCTTTTTCGTGGACCGCTGCGTCATGTCGTTTATCGACCTGGTACAGGTGAGCATCGTCTCGGACTCCAACCCCAGCGACTTTTTGTCGAGCCTGGTCTACATGACCTACAAGAGCGGGGACTTCTTTATCCGCGGTATCGAGATCACCATCGCGCTTGCCACCTTCGGCACCGTCATCGCATTCTTCCTGGCGTTGCTCTTTGTGTTCCTGCGTATTCAGACCTTCGATCGCGTGGACAACGACCTGGTGCGCTTCTTTAAGAGCATTGGCCGCGGCTTTGCGACCATCTACTCCACCATCGTGCGCGGCACGCCCATGATGGTCCAGGGTCTGCTCATCTATTACGCGGGTTTCACCGTTTTGCGCGGCATGGGCTTCGAGACCGCCCAGGCCAACCAGATCTGGA
>URTB01000071.1 GCA_900550595.1 uncultured Collinsella sp. | reverse complement strand
TGTTTCCCGCATGCGGGTCGGCATGGAAAAAGCCGTCGTCGAGCACCTGCGTCGAATAGTCCTCGACGATCGCCGAGCCGATCTTTTCCAGGTCATAGCCCTCGGCCACCAGGCGCTCGGGATCGGCAATGGAGATGCCGTCGATGTAGTCCATGACCACGACGTGTTCGGTGCAAAGGTCCAGGTAGGATTTGGGACACGAAACGCCGTGCACGCTTTTGTGGAAGTCATAGAAATCGTTGAGGTTTTTGGCCTCGGCCAAAAAGTTGGTCTCCTCGCGAAATGAGGTCCACAGCTCTTCGACCACACCGTGCAGGTCAACAAACTGATCGGTGTTGACGAACTTGGAAACGATGCGCACCACCGAACGGATGATGTCGATGTCCTGCGCCATCACCTGCTGCGCACCGGGGCGCTGCACCTTAACGGCCACGTCCTCGCCTGTCACCAGACGGGCACGGTGTACCTGCGCGAGCGACGCGCTTCCGAGCGGGTTGGGGTCGATCGCGTCGAACATCTGCCCCAGGCGCTGGCCGTACTCCTCTTCCAAACAGCGGAGCACTACCTCATACGGCACCGGCTCTACGTCGGAGCGCAGACGGCGCAGTTCGTCGCAAAACCGCTGCGGCAAAATCTCGGAGCGGTTAGCCAGAATCTGCCCCATCTTGACGAACATGGGGCCGAGTTCTTCGAGCAGACGACGCAGGCGCACCGGCGTGAGGTTATCCCACACGCGGTACTTTTTGACCAGGCGAACGATTTGCCCAATGCGCTCACGGCGGCCCGCCGGCGTGAGCTGGTATTCCTCGTCCGGTGCCATCGCGTCGGGCTCCTCGGGCACCATATCGACAGCGCGCGGCTTCTTGCGAGCGCCCGAGACGGCGGCTTCAACCTCGTCGACAACCGCCGTCTCGTCACCCAAGGGGTCTAGATTGTTGTAATCGGTGGTGGAATCTGCCATCTGCGCTGCTACTCGGCCTCTTCGGTGTCCTCTGCATCGTCGGGCTCAACGGACTCGACGGGCACCGAAGTCACGTTGTCCTCGACCGAGTCGACGATGTCGCGCACATGGGCCAAAAAGGCCGTGCGCTCGGGGCCGGTCATAACGCGGACGCGGGCCAGGATGAGCTCGTCGAGCACGCGCTGTGCCGCAGTCTCGCCCTGCATGCCCAGGCGCTCGGTCAGGTCGGAGATGGTGCCGCCGGCCTGCTCGAACATGTCGGACACGCTGCGGGCGATATCGGGAGTGCCGGCGTCCTTGCGCACCTGCTCACCCTTGGTATTGAGGTCGTCGAGGACCTTCTTGCCGCCCTCGACGGCAACGGCGGCGGCACCGAAGCCCACGTTGATGGCACCGTTAACAAGCTGATCGAATTTCATAACCATGGTTGGCTCCAATCATGAACAACTGCATTGGCCTTCTTGTACCCAAGATTGGGTGAACGACACAAAATCGTTTTATCCCCGGGATAGAAATCGAGCGGGGCAAAGCCTTTGACGGCGTTTGTCCCGCTCGTTCGCCGCAAGGCCGTCTTTACCTTACGTTGTCGTTCATCGCGAAGGAGTTCTTCATGGCACAGCTCGTGGTGTAGAGCACCTTGCCCAACAGAGCATCGGTTTCCAAGCGCACAAGCTCGGCAAAGGTCTCGTTGGCGCGGGCGAGCTCGGCAGGCACCTCGGCCTCGGGCAGCGCGGCTACGACAGCGTCAACGTCGTGAATCTGCTTGTGGCCCATGCCGCCGACCTTCTCCTGATAATCCTCGACTGCACGACCGCACTCATGGAAGCGAACATCGGCCAAGGCACCGATCAGACGATTTGCCCAATAGAAATTCTCGGACGTCACGCGGGCCTGCGTGTCGGCATAGTACTCGGGCATGGTCTCGACATTGGCGTACAGCGGCACGAGCGCGTTAAACGAGTTAGAGCCAAACGCCATCCACTGCACGGCGCGATACGCCGGCTGTGCATAGGGGCGCAGCTGCAGCACGGCGAGCTGGCTGTTGCGGTTGATGCCGATGGGACGATAGGCACCGCGCGTGGCGGGCGTACCCTTGCTGCCGTAGCAGTCGTACTCCGTGCCCTGGTAGTGGCTCGAAAGCACGTACTTGATGTCCTCGATGGTCACCTTGCGCTCGGGCACGCGGCTCCAGGGGATGTCGTCGCTCTCGGGCGTGTAGTCGGCGTCGGGACCGTCCCACACATCGCTGGGATTGAGGCAGCGCTGCATGTACCAGGCGCGCGGCGTGTTGTAGACGTGGTCGCTGTCGCTGTGCGAGCCAAAGGCCTCGCGCGGGTTAAAGACCGCGGCGGGACCGTCGCCCTTAACACCCAGCGTCAGATCCAGATGCCACTCGGCCATCCAGGAGCGCAGGTCGGCGGAGCACATGTGGTCGACTTGGGCGCCCTCGGCATCGTCCAGGTCGAAGCTGTCGATACCCAGCTGGTTAGGCATGGTCACATAGGCGTCGTCAGGCACGCGCTTGGCGATCCAGTGGTGGCCGCCGATGGTCTCGAGCCACCAGATCTCGTCCACGTCACTCAAGGCGATGCCGTTGTTCTCATAGGTGCCGTAGCGCTCGAGCAGGTCGCCCAGGATACGAACACCGTCGCGAGCGGACTTGGCGTACGGCAGGACCAGGGTCACCATGTCCTCCTCGCCCAGACCGCCGGGCTGCGCCGGCACATAGCCGTCCTCACCCTCGTTGCCCTTGGCGGGCACGTAGTCCACGAGCGGATCGGCGCCGCGAACGCGCTCGTTGGTAGTGAGCGTCTCGGTTGCGGACATGCCAACGTTGAGCTCGTTGAAGCCGGCCTCTGCCCAAATGCCATGACCAGGGACAACGTCGGGGACGCTTGTGTAACGCATGGGATTGTCGGGCAGTTCAACGGTCAGGTGACTCAGGACGCTCGTGTAGACGCGCGGCTGCTCGTCGGGATGCACAACACGCATGCGCTTGGGCTCAAACACCCCGTTGGACGAGTCCTCGTTACGCGCGACCAGGGTCGACCCGTCGTAGCTTGCGTTTTTACCGACCAGAATCGCTGTGCACGGCATGCGCATCCTCCTTGAGCGAAGAAATCAAACGGCAACAGTGTATCGCTTCGGCGCAAAAAGGGCGAAACAGCCGCCCCGGCAACCCCTGTGGTCAAAAACGACTATTTCGATGCGCGCTCCGCCGCCTCGATCACGTGTTTGGCGAGAATCGCGGTAGTCACAGCCCCCACGCCGCCCGGCACGGGTGTGATGGCGCCAACGATCGGTTCTGTAGCATCAAAATCCACGTCGCCGACCAGCTTGCAAGCGGCCTCGTCCCAGTTAATGCCCACATCGACAATCGCCTGGCCCTCGCAGACCGCATCCGCGCCAATCGTGCGCGCGCGTCCAACGGCCGCAACCACAATGTCGGCAGAACGGCACTCTGCAGCCAAGTCGCGCGTATGCGTATGACACGTCGTCACCGTGGCATTGCGAGCCGTAAGCATGGCGGCAACGGGACGACCAATAACCAGCGATCGGCCGACGACCGCGACCTTGGCCCCATCCAGCTCAACGCCGTAATGGTCCAGCAACGCCAACACGGCCTCGGCCGTGCAGGGGGCAAAACCCTCACCTCGCCCCGAAAGCGTGGTAAGCAGCGAGGCCGGCGTCATGGAGTCAACATCCTTGGCGGGATCGAGTGCCGCGGCAACTGCATCCTCGTCAAGCCCGACGGGCAGCGGACGAAACATCAGGCAGCCATGAACAGCGGGATCGGCATTGATGTCCTTAATAACCGCCAGCAGCTCATCCTGCGAAACATCGGCAGGAAGCAAAACGCAGCGAGCCTCAATCCCCACTTTTTCACAGCGCTTGAGGGCACCGCGCTCGTAGGATAGGTCGTCCTCGCGCTCGCCCACGCGAACGATGGCCAGCGTCGGCACGATGCCCCGTTCGCGCAGGGCGACGCAGCGAGCAGCGAGCTCCTCAGTCAACGCGCGGGCGACGGGAGCGCCCTTGAGCAGTTCTGCCATAGTTATCCCCTCCTCCTGGCGGCGTCAGCGGCGCGGCGCGCCAGCGCATCGGCGCGCGGCAGCCACGTATCCAGCAGTTCATCGCACGCCGCCTCGAGCTCCTCAGCGCGCGCCCGGTCTTTCATAGACGTGGTGTTGGCAAAGAGCGTCAGGCTCGCACCCTGCATGGCGGCGCGGCAGAACACGGCACCGCACGCCACATCGGACAATAGCTGGCGCGACCCCTTGTCCGCCATGTCCTCAAGCAGCGCCAGCGCGCGGCCGCAGGCATCCATGATCCGATACGGTGGCATGGCCGCCACGTGCAACGCGTCCTGAATCGCCGCAGGTCGAGCCGGGTCCTCGCGCGGAATACCGTATGCCGCAGACACCTGGCCGTACGCACGAACATCCTCGGCAACCAGACCAACAAGTTCCTGTGATAACTCGTCCGCCCGGGAAAACGCACGCACCAAATCGTCCGCGCGATCGGCAAGTGCGGGATTGGTCGCCCCATATCGAGCGACCATCCCGCAAAGCGAGGCTCCCAGCGCGCCCACAAAGGCGCTCGCACTACCGCCGCCGGGAACCGGCTCGCGCGCGGCAAGCGCCTGGGCAAACTCGCGACAGGTTTTATCCATCATCTCTTGGCTCATACGCATGCACCTTCAAGTCATATAGATCGGTTGGTCGGCAACCGTCGTCCAACCGCGTCGAACACGTAATGGTGCTAAGTCTAGCCCATAAGCACATGAACGTCAGCGCACCTGGCCATCGCGGATTTCTATGACGAACGATAGGCGTCGGCGCCACAAACATGGGACACATGGCCCACCTTTCGAGACTTCCGGACGTCACAAACTGGGGCATATCTATAAACAAGGAACCTGTTGGGGCACGGCCGCGCAACGGCCACAAGCGATGAACGGAGGCATAAGCCGCACAGTACACAGAGACATCCGCCGCCAGCGCAATCAGTACCCCAACAGCATGCGGCGCCGCGATGTCACCGACAGACAAGGAGGACGCCACCATGAAGAAAAAGACCCTATTGATCCTTTCCCTTTGCATCGCCCTCTTTGCCGCACTCGCCCTTGTCGGCTGCGGCGGGATCGCATCAGGCGGAGGCGGCAGCACCTCAAAGAGCGAAGGCAAGGAAAAGGCCCCCGTCGCCGAAAAGACTGACTTTATCTGGTTTAAGGTGGAAATGCCCGAGGGCGTTGGCGTAAGCGATTCCGCTGGCAAGAATGCCGACAGGGTCCAGCTCACCTTCCCCGAAGACGAGAACGGTTCGGCCGATCGCTTTATCCCCGTTTGGAAAAAAGCGCTGACGGCAGAGGAATCCCACGCCGACCAGGCAGAAAAGAAAGGTGATACGTTCCAGTGGAAGGATGGCGGGTCCGTCGAGTATAACGGCAGGACGTGGCTCGTCGGAACGTACGAGGACAACAGCGGCGTCTCAACCCTCCTCTTTACCGACGTTGAGCCGGGAAGTGTCTACGTCCTCATCTCGAACTTCGATCTGCATAAGAAAGAAGCCGAGGCGCTCCTCAACTCCATCGAGTTCCCCGATGACATGGCGAAGGCAGTTGCCGAGGCACGCGAAGTCGAGATTTCGAGCATCGAGATCAAGCATTAGGGGCTCGCACGCAGCATCGCATGCGCAGTCATTAAATGATCGGACGCCCAGCCAGGGGAGGATCGGATCGACCGGCCCTCCCCTCTTTTGCGCCCGGACATATTGCCACTTGCCGGCGCAAATCCGGCCCTCAGAATGGGACACATGGCCCACCCTTACGAGCCGCTCGCGCGTACAGTAAAGGCAGGTAATCCATGGACGGTTACAGATCGAGGAGGACACGACCATGAAAAAGAAGGCCTTTGCGATTCTCACCCTCTGCATCAGTCTCTTTGCCGCGGTTGCCCTGGTGGGCTGTGGCGGAAGCGGCGGCGCTACCGGCAGTGGCGGTGGCGGCGGAGCAGAAAAGCCAGCCGTGGATATGAGGACCGACTTCATTTGGTTTAAGGTCGAGGTCCCCGAGGGCGTCGAGATCACCGACGTCGCAGGCGACACTGCCGACAGGGCCCAGTTTAAGTTCACCGAGAGCGAGCACGCCAGCGATCGCTTCATCCCCGTCTTCGATCCTGACAAGAACGCCGACGAGCTGTTCGACTACGAGGCAAAGTGGAATGCCAGCTTTGAGTGGACCGAGAATGACCCCGTCAAGTACAACGGCAAGACTTGGCGCAACGCTTCCTATACACACTCGGGCGGCGTAACGACCGAATACTTCACCGACGTTGACGGCGGCAGTGTGTATGTGCGTATCGACAACGTCGAGGAGCACAAGGACGCCGTCGAGACCATGATGAAGTCTCTGGAATTTGCCGACGACATCGCCGAGGCCAAGACCGAGGCCATGGACGTCAAGCTCGACGATATCGAGATCAAGCGCTAAGCGACTGGCGAGCGCAACGGGAAACACGGTCGCAGTGCAAACAAGCGACGGTACCCCAGCGCTTCGTACCCAGGGAGGGCCGGTAAACCGACCCTCCCTTTCTTATGCCTGTAGCCGACGAACGCGAGGATGCCGGACGCCGGAACCGCCCCAAATGTGGCAACAGTACGAAAACGACAAACACCCCAACACGTCCGCCCACCGATTTATTGCGCCGCGCAGACAATTAAACCAGCATCTTTAAACATCTGGGCAGTATAGTGACCAAAACTATCGCATAACCGCACTCTGCGAATGGAGAAGTTATGACCGAACACCATGCCATCAGCCGCCGAGCGTTTACGCTGGGCCTAGGGCTTGCGGCGTTGTCACCACTTGCAAGCCTGCCCGAAACCGCAGCGCCGGGCATTCCCCTGCGAGCGGCATTTGCAGACAACACACCCGCACCGTCGGACAGCCTCCACAATTTCGTCATTCGCCTTCGCCCCGCGGGCTATTTTCGCACCGCGAGCGTCAACCAAGACGGCAACGTTCGCGGCAACGTCTGTCACCTGTTTAACGACGGCACGTCCAGCAAGCTCATCCTTGAGAACGTAACGACCAAGAATGACGATA
>URTB01000070.1 GCA_900550595.1 uncultured Collinsella sp. | reverse complement strand
GCTATATGGTCCCTGGCATCGCCGATCCCATCCCGTACCGCATTACGCACTTTGCAAAGCCCGAGCCTATCCCCAAGCCTCGTGAGCATGAGTTCTGGGATACCTATGTGGCACCGTTGCTCAAAGGCGCACCCGCGGGCGAACCTGCTGAGGCCACCTCGATTGTCGAGGAACGCGAGCGACTCAATCGGGTGCATTATCCCCAACGTTACAAGAACGCCGAGCCGGTTGCCGGTCCCGGCGCCTGTGAGTTTTCGCTCGCGCCCGATGACGTGGCGCAGTCGCTGCTCGATCTGACGCTGGGCGTTTGGTCTCACCTTGTGGCCGATACTGTGTGGAATACCCGCGTGAACCAGTACCTGGAGGCGCACGGCGGCAAGCCGTGCGAGGAATTCCGCATTAAAAAGCAAGGCGACTTTGACTGGTTTGGCAAGACGCTCAGCATTGTTTCGATTCCGCGCGCGACCGATCGCCTCTATACTGCGGCGACGCGTTTTGGTCAGTATCCCATCCATAAGGAGTATGTGCTCAAGACCATCGGCGTTATGCACGAGATTGTACGCGAAAACCCCGGCGAGCCCGATCATCCGCCGTATCGCTTGCTAACCGAGGAGTTTTTCGATGCAACGTTTACCGAGGTCGTCGAGCTAACCGAGGCGGGTTTTGCCGCCCGTGTCGAATCGCCCGATGTGTCTGCGCTGCCCCTGATTGCTAGCTGCTAGCTGGCCGGCCCGGCAGTGAATAGCTCAACCCAATCGACAAGTAGCTCTTGCCGCAGGGCATCTTCGGCAGTGCGCTCCTGTTTAGTCTTTGGGGTGTAGGGAAGCCCAGCCTTTTTATGGATGAGCTCGGCTATGTGGTTGAAGCTCTTCTTCTCCTTGATCTGGTCATAGGTAATTTGGATGACGTCGTAGCCCATGCTTGTGAGTGCGGTGGCGCGCTCGGCATCGGAGAGGCTCGCGGCTTCGCTGTCGTGGGCGGAGCGGCCTTGGCATTCAAGGATGACGCCCATGCTGTCGGTGGCGCTTTCGATGAGGATATCGGCGTAGCAGCAGGTTTTGTCATACAGCGAACGCGCGGCTTCGCTGAGCGGGATGCGCGCGTTATTGGTGATGTCGATGCCCAGACCGCCCTCATCGCGGGGGAGCGAGATGAGAATTGACGTCTGGACTTCAAAGGGCGAGGCGGTCTGTCCTGTCATGCGTTCGGCGGCCCAGCGGAGCTGCTTAACGCCGCGCAGGCCTGCGGCCTGCTTGGCGAACGCGGCGATATCCGCTGCGGTAAGAAGCGGCGTGCGCTTCCACAAGTTGGTGTCATTGCCCTTGGTGTCGTTAGCTCGCTCCCAGCCGCAGCTGGGCGGAATGAGCTTAAGCGAAATAGCTTCATCGAGTTGTTGTTGCGTTCGCTCGCAGGGCTTAAACACTGCAAAGGAGCCGCACATCTCGTAGCAAGCCATGAGTAACTGGCTGCGTGAGACCTGCGTGGCAAGGCTGAGCAGCGTGAACTCCGGTGAAGTGACATCAAACCCATGCTCAGTCTGCCTAAACGACCCAGGAGGCGGCTCTTGGGTTAGCAGACGGCTATGAAATAGCTTTCCGTTCGCGCGCTGTTTTCTTTCGCCCACGAATCTCCAAACTGGTGTGCCGAGCAAGTCTTTAAATACTGGTTGTTTTGAGTAGTGTACCAAGCGATGGTCATGGTCGGGCGGCAGGATTGCCGGATAGAGTCCCAGTATCTGGGGCGGGATGCGATAGTACTGAAAAGCCGTGGGTCCGCAGGCAAGAAATGACATAGCGATCCGATCGTTTGAGCGTAGTTTGGGCTAGAAAAGCTATCGGTTTCGGAAGTGCGGGGAAAAAGACAAACAGGCAAAGCACAAGCGGTATTTGAGCCAACTTTATCAGGGGTTTTGTTGAAATAAAAGGGCTTGTACTCGGAGGTAAGCAATTTTTCCCCGCACTTCCGAAAACCAGGTCGATCTGACTCTTGCTAAAACGATTTAGCAGTGTCGGTTAAGGTGTGGGTTTGCCACCGGGCGAACACTTTTAGCGCTTGGGACTTTATTTTTGGGCCTCGAAGGGTGGATTTCGCGCTTTTGGTAAAGAAATGAGTGCGTGTTTTGCCGTGCGCCGGCATTGGCACAGAAAAAGGGCCCGGAAGGCAATGCCTTCCGGGCCCTTTGCAATGCAAGTGTGCTTGCAAGTGCGTTTTAGCGCACCTGAGCGACGTAAGCAACGTTGGTCGAGGAGACCTTGTCCTCGAGCTGGACGCTCATGCGGGGATCGCCGGCGGTAGCGACGGTCAGGTCTCCGGCCTCGACGTAGCCGAGCTCCTTAGCAGTCTCGATCGCCTTGACGATCGTGCCGTTGACGGTGCCCTGGGTAATCTCGGCCTGGTGCGGGATAACGCCCCAGTACATGATCATCTGCTGGACGGCCCACTCGTGGCGGGAGAACGCGCAGATCGGCATGTTGGGACGGAAGTGCGAGATCAGGCGAGCGGTGCGGCCGGTGGTCGTCGGCACGGTGATGCACTTGGCGCCAACGGTGGTAGCCATGTTCACAGCGGACATACCCACAACGTTGTTGACAACACGGGTGCCGTGGGCATCGGCCGGAACCTCGAGCGGAGCGTGAGCCGGGAGGTACTTCTCGGTCTCGAGAGCAATGCTGGCCTGCATCTTGACGGCCTCAACCGGGTACTTACCGGCAGCGGACTCGCCGGACAGCATGACGGCGTCGGTGCCGTCATAAATGGCGTTAGCAACGTCGGCAACCTCGGCGCGCGTCGGGCGCGGGTTCTGCTGCATGGAGTCGAGCATCTGCGTAGCGGTGATGACGGGCTTGTAGGCCGCGTTGCACTTGGCGATGATCTCCTTCTGGATGTGCGGAACGAGCTCGGGCTTGATCTCGATGCCCAGGTCGCCACGGGCAACCATGATGCCGTCGGAAGCCTCGAGGATCTCGTCGAAGTTCTCGACGCCCAGGGCGCACTCGATCTTCGGGAAGATCGTCACGTGCTCGCCACCGTTCTCGCGGCAAAGCTCGCGGATGCCGCGGACGGACTCGCCGTCACGGATGAAGGAAGCGGCGATGTAGTCGATGTTCTCGGTCAGGCCAAAGAGGATGTCCTGACGATCGCGCTCGGTGATAGCGGGCAGCGAGATGTTGACGTTGGGCATGTTGACGCCCTTGCGCTCGCCGATCAGGCCGTCGTTCTTGACGACGCAGGTCATGTCCTGGCCGTCGACGGACTCGACCTCGAGGGCAACCAGGCCGTCATCGATCAGGATGAGGGAGCCCTTCTCGACCTCGGAGGGCAGAGCCAGGTAGTCGAGGGAGATGTGCTCAGCGGTGCCGTGGAAATCCTCGGTCGTGGGCTGAGCGGTGACGACGATCTTGTCGCCGGTCTTGACGGCAACCTTCTTGCCATCGACCAGAAGGCCGGTGCGGACCTCGGGGCCCTTGGTGTCGAGCAGGATGCCGACGGGCATACCGAGCTCCTTGGAAATACGACGGACGCGCTCGATGCGACCGTGGTGCTCGTCGTAGGAGCCGTGCGAGAAGTTAAAACGGGCGACGTTCATGCCCGCCTTGATCATCTCGCGGATGGTCTCGTCGCTATCGCAGGCGGGACCCATGGTGCATACAATCTTAGTGCGCTTGTACATTCAGACCTCCATCTGACATCGTCTTGCGCTGATAGATAAACCATAAGAAATAAAACTGAGTTGATTATAACGAAATGGCGACCGAATACCCCAAAAAATCGACCGTATGCCGAATTAGAAGTTCATTTTTTGCGGAAAAACGGTATATGCAAAAACTTTACCAACCGTTCTAACCGCTGCTATCTGGGCGATATTTCAGTTTGATGATGCGCCGAAGAAAAAACGTTTTATCAATGTTGAGCATCACACGGCCTGCACCGTTGCTTATGGACCATATTTCCAAATGGATTGTTTTGGCTAGACGCGTTGCTTTGGGGTACCATAGCTCCACTATCAACTGCCGCTCAGCACGGCAGCCTTGATGAGCCCTTGCCCTTCTCCTGGGAATTATGATCGGGCATCAATCTGCTGAGTGGCCCGAATCCCAGGAGGGGACTCTATATGCAAAAGGAATACCTGTCCGCCGCGGCGGAGGTGCTCAGCGACCAGGGTGTCGATGAGAACCTCGGCCTGAGCGACGACGAGGCGTCGTCGCGCCTCGCTAAGACAGGCCCTAACAAGCTCGAGGAAGCCGAGAAGACGCCGCTGTGGAAGCGTTTCTTTGAGCAGATGGCCGATCCCATGGTCATCATGCTGATCGTTGCCGCCGTCATCAGTGCGCTCACGGGCATGGTCAAGGGCGAGCCCGACTTTGCCGATGTCGTCATTATCATGTTCGTCGTTATCGTCAACTCGGTGCTGGGCGTGGTCCAGGAAGCCAAGAGCGAGGAGGCCCTCGAGGCCCTGCAGGAGATGAGCGCGGCACAGTCCAAGGTGCTGCGCGACGGCAGGCTCGTGCACCTGCCGAGCGCCGAGCTCGTGCCCGGCGACGTGATCATGCTCGAGGCGGGCGACTCCGTTCCGGCCGACTGCCGCGTCCTCGAGAGCGCCACGATGAAGATCGAAGAGGCCGCACTCACCGGCGAGTCCGTGCCCGTAGAGAAGCACGCCAACGTGATCGAGCTTGCCGCGGGCACCGATGACGTGCCGCTCGGCGATCGCAAGAACATGTGCTACATGGGTTCCACCGTTGTGTACGGCCGTGGCCGCGCCGTCGTGGTCGGCACCGGCATGGATACCGAGATGGGCAAGATCGCCGGCGCCCTGGCCGAGGCCAAGGAAGAGCTTACGCCGCTGCAGGTGAAGCTTGCCGAGCTCAGCCGCATCCTTACCATCATGGTGATCGTCATCTGCGTTGTGATCTTTGGCGTCGATATCCTCCGCCACGGCGTAGGCAACGTCCTTACCGACCCGACTGCCCTGCTCGACACCTTTATGGTCGCCGTCTCGCTCGCCGTCGCTGCCATCCCCGAGGGCCTGGTCGCCGTCGTGACCATCGTGCTGTCGCTCGGCGTGACCAAGATGGCCAAGCGCCAGGCGATCATCCGCAAGCTTTCTGCCGTCGAGACCCTTGGCTGCACGCAGACCATCTGCTCCGACAAGACCGGCACCCTTACCCAGAACAAGATGACCGTCGTCAAGCACGAGCTCGCTGCGCCCAAGGAGAAGTTCCTGGCCGGTATGGCACTGTGCTCCGATGCCCAGTGGGACGAGGAACTGGGCGAGGCCGTGGGCGAGCCGACCGAGTGTGCACTCGTCAACGATGCCGGCAAGGCTGGTCTTACTGGCCTGACTGCCGAGCACCCGCGCGTGGGCGAGGCCCCGTTCGACTCGGGCCGTAAGATGATGTCTGTGGTCGTCGAGACCCTGGACGGCGAGTACGAGCAGTACACCAAGGGCGCGCCCGACGTGGTGATTGGTCTGTGCACCCATATCTACGAGGGCGAAAAGGTCGTCCCCCTGACCGAGGAGCGTCGCGCCGAGCTCGTGGCCGCCAACAAGGCCATGGCCGACGAGGCCTTGCGCGTGCTGGCGCTGGCAAGCCGCACTTACACCGAGGTCCCGAGCGACTGCAGCCCCGCTGCGCTCGAGCACGACCTGGTCTTCTGCGGCCTATCCGGCATGATTGACCCTGTCCGCCCCGAGGTCGCCGACGCCATCCGCGAGGCCCACGATGCCGGTATTCGCACCGTCATGATCACGGGCGACCATATCGACACCGCCGTGGCCATTGCCAAGCAGCTGGGAATCGTCACCGATCGCAGCCATGCCATCACCGGTGCCGACCTCGATCGCATGAGCGACGAGGAGCTCGACGCGCACATCGAGGACTACGGCGTGTACGCTCGCGTCCAGCCCGAGCACAAGACCCGCATCGTCGAGGCCTGGAAGTCGCGCGACCAGATCGTGGCCATGACGGGCGACGGCGTCAACGACGCCCCGTCCATCAAGCGCGCCGACATCGGCGTGGGCATGGGCATCACCGGTACCGACGTCACCAAGAACGTTGCCGACATGGTGCTTGCCGACGACAACTTCGCCACCATCATCGGTGCTTGCGAAGAGGGCCGTCGCATCTACGACAATATCCGCAAGGTCATCCAGTTCCTGCTTTCGGCTAACCTTGCCGAGGTGTTCTCGGTGTTTATCGCCACGCTCATCGGCTTTACCATCTTCCAGCCGGTGCAGCTGCTGTGGGTGAACCTGGTCACCGACTGCTTCCCCGCGCTCGCGCTGGGCATGGAGGATGCCGAGGGCGACATCATGAAGCGCAAGCCGCGCAACGCCAAGGACGGCGTCTTTGCCGGTAATATGGGCCTGGACTGTGTGGTCCAGGGCTTGATCATCACCGTGCTGGTGCTGGCGAGCTTCTTTGTGGGCGTGTACTTTGACATGGGCTACATCCACATCGCCGATATGATCGCCGGCAATGCCGACGAGGAAGGCGTGATGATGGCGTTCATCACGCTCAACATGGTCGAGATCTTCCACTGCTTCAATATGCGCAGCCGTCGTGCGTCGCTGTTTAGCATGAAGAAGCAGAACAAGTGGCTGTGGGCATCTGCCGCGCTGGCGCTGGTACTGACGGTGATCGTGACCGTGCAGCCGACGCTTGCCGAGATGTTCTTTGGCCCCGTGACGCTTGAGCTCAAGGGCGTTATCGCCGCGCTGGGCCTTGCCTTCCTGATCATTCCGTTGATGGAGATCTACAAGGCGATCATGCGCGCTGTGGAGAAGGAGTAACGCTCTCGTCCGGGCCCGCCCCACGCCCTTTCTCCCTCACTGGTCCTCGCGCTTCGCGCTGCGGGATCGTTCGGGAGAAAGGGCTTCCGGGGCGGGCCCTGCGGTATCCTTGCTGGCTTTTCTCCCGCGCGGATGAAAAGGGCTAAGGGAAAGTATGTGAGCTGGTCGAGCGTTTGCTCGACCAGCTCTTTTTTGTGGGTAAAATACCTGCTCAGTTGTGATTTGTGGTGCTGGGAGGCGCTTGTGGGCAAGGCGAAGGCTAAGGCGAAGAAAAAGACGACGGGGGCGCGGGCTAAGCGCGATCGTCGTC
>URTB01000069.1 GCA_900550595.1 uncultured Collinsella sp. | reverse complement strand
TGCTTGCAGTGGTAGCAGCGATTGGCATCGTTGCAGGCTACTTGGGGGAGCTGCAACTGATCGACCGAAAGATTGAGCACAGGGAGCTTAAAATGCGGCTCTTCATTGGCTTGCCCGTCAACGGAGCGCTCAAACGAAGCCTGTTCAGGCGTGCCGATGAGCGGTGTGGTGAGGTGAACGAGAAGCGTGCTGGCAGGCATGATGCGGGCGCAGACCGCGGCTAAAAAGCTGCTGTCGACGCCGCCGGAAAAGCCGATGGCGACGCGTCCGTATGCCAAAAGCAGCTGCTCGAGCGCTGCGAGTTTGTACTGAAGCTCCTTTGCAGGTGCGGTGGTGTCTGAAAGCATGAAACGTTCCTTACCAATATGTGCTCGGTCGAAAACTATAATCCTATCGGGCTGCTTGTCATAAGACTTCTATCTATGTAACGAAGGCACAATATGCTATATACGTTATATACAAGTTTGTAAAGTGCGGTAGAGTGTCAGTAATGCAATCCGGTGAGGGGGCCGATATGATCAAGGCTGTAATTTTTGACATGGACGGAACGCTGGTCGATACCGAGCGTTTGGGCATTAAGGCATGGAAGGCGGGCGCTGCCGAGCTGGGGGTCGCGATTGATGAAGCGCTGATCCATCAGTTTATCGGTCGCACCCTACCCGATGTCATGGACATCCTCGATAAGCATTACGGCAGCCACGAAACCACCGAGGCGGTCTATGCCCGCCACAAGGAGATTCGCGATGAGATGGTCAAGACCGAACTGGAGCTTAAGGCCGGCGCCGCCGAGTGCATAGACGAGCTGCTGGCTGCGGGCTATCACGTGGGCCTTGCGACGTCGTCGCGCCTCGCTACGGCCGAACGCAACCTTAAGATGGTCGGCCTCTTTGACAAGTTTGAGACGGTGACCTGTGGCGAGGACGTCGTGCACGGCAAGCCCGACCCCGAGATGTATCTGCTCGCCTGCGAGCGCGCGGGCTTTGCCCCCGAGGAGTGCGCCGTGGTCGAGGATTCGCGCAACGGCTGCGTCTCGGGTATCACGGCCGGCTGCCATGTCTTTGCTGTGCCCGATATCGTGCCGCTGCCGCAGGACGTGGTGGATGGCTGCGAGGTCGTGCTCGACACGTTGTTCGATCTGGCGGCGGCGGTCAAGGCCGTACGCTAGCGTCTGCATGTAAGCTATTTCAATAGCATTTTAAAGATGCGGCCATCCGCTTAACACGGGTGGCCGCATCTTTGTATCTATAGGGTTCAAACCAAAAAAGACTACCGTTTACCGATTGAAAACAACCGCTCACCGGACTGGATATGACTCATATTGAAATTGAAACGGTTCAAATAATAATGAAAACCGTAAATGAATCGCTTCAAAAAGGGAGAGCACATGGAGAGTCGCATCGAGTCCAAGCATTACGCAGCAGTCGATATCGGTGCTTCGAGCGGTCGCGTCCTTGCTGGCTGGGTCGAGGACGGCAAGATGTCCTACCAGGAGGTTTACCGCTTCGATAACGAGCAGAAGCGCATAGGCGATCACGACTGCTGGGACGTTGAGGCTCTGTTCGACCATGTTGTCGCAGGCCTGCGTGCCGTCAAGGATCAGACCGGACAGGCTCCGGCCACCATCGGTATTGATACCTGGGGCGTTGACTTCGTGCTGCTCGATGAGCATAACAAGATCGTCGGTGACACGGTCGCCTACCGTGATGCCCGCACTGACGGCATCTACGAAGTTGCCGACCAAATTATGGATCCGGCCGAGGTCTATGCCCGTACCGGCATTCAACGTCAGCCTTTCAATACGCTCTACCAGCTGCTCGCCCTTAAGAACGAGCATCCCGAGCAACTCGAGGCAGCCCGAACCTTCCTGATGATTCCGGATTATCTCAACTGGCGTCTGACCGGCATTAAGGCCAACGAGTACACCAACGCGAGCACCACCGGCATGCTCGACGCCGAGAAGTGCACGTGGGACACCGAGATCCTCTCGCGCTTTGGTATTCCCCAGGGCATCTTCTTGGAGCCGACGATGCCTGGTGCCGTGCTCGGCGAGCTTACGGCCGACATCTCCGAGAAGATCGGCTATTCCGCGACTGTCGTGCTGCCCGCTACGCACGACACCGGCTCCGCCTTCCTGGCCGTTCCCGCCAAGGATGACAACGCCGTCTATATCTCGAGCGGTACGTGGAGCCTGCTGGGCGTTGAGAACCAGCACGCCATCACCAACGAGCTCGCCCGCAAGCAGAACTTTACCAACGAGGGCGGCTACCTCAAGCGCTACCGCTTCCTCAAGAACATCATGGGCTTGTGGATGAACCAGTCCGTTCGCCGCGAGATCAACGGCGTCGACTATGTCGAGGGCAAGACCTCGCACAAGGCGCTCATGGATCACAAGGTCGGCTTTGACGAGCTCCGTGCGCTCTGTCGCGAGGCCGAGCCCTTCGAGGCCTATGTCGATGTCGATGACGATCGTTTCCTGGCTCCCGACTCCATGATCCAGGAGATTAAGCAGGCCTGCGCCGAGGGTGGCGAACCGGTTCCGCGCACCGTGGGCGAGATCATGCGCACCAACTACTGCAGCCTGTCCCGTTCGTATGCTAAGGCCATCGAGGGCCTGCGCGAGCTTTCGGGTCACGACTACACGAGCATCAACATCGTGGGCGGCGGTTGCCAGGATTACTACCTCAACCAGATGACGGCCGACACCTGCGGGCTCCCCGTGTTCGCCGGCCCCATCGAGGGTACCTGCATCGGCAACTTTATCGTGCAGATGATCGCCGGCGGCGATTTTGCCGACCTGGCCGATGCCCGCGCCTGCGTTGCCCGCTCCTTCGATGTCAAGCGCATTGACCCCAAGGGCGTCCAGGCCTAACCGAGAGTGGGGCTTGCCCCCCCGACTCACCTTTCACCTACCCCCAGCCCCGCGTGCGGCAAGTGACTCCTGCCGGGCACGAGTGGCTCTCTCCGATGACATACGGCGCGGAGGCCCTACATGACACCATGCTCCGCGCCGCCGTCAATCGGCTTTTCACGTTTTTCAATTGGACCTGCGGGTCCCGGAGAGGAGACAGACAATGGCAATGGAAGATCTGGCGTTTATCAAGGGCTTCTGCCGCTTGTGCGATGACGGCTTTAGGCAGGGCTGGCATGAGCGCAACGGCGGCAACCTTACCTACCGCATGACCGACGACGAGGTCGCCGAGGCCAAACCGTTCTTTGAGGAGCCTCGCGAGTGGGTCAAGATGGGCGTGCGTGGCGAGAATCTTGCCGGCCAGTACTTTGTGAGCACCGGCTCGGGCAAGTATATGCGTAATGTCCTGGAGGATCCGCATGCCAACATCGGCATCGTCGAGATCAACGAGACCGGCGACGCCTTCCGCGTTGTGTGGGGTCTTGCCAACGGCGCCCGCCCGACCAGTGAGTTCGAGAGCCATTACATGAACCACTGCGTCGCCGCCGCCCGTACCGATGGCGCCGACCGTGTGATTTACCACGCTCATACCCCCGGCATCATCGAGATGTCCTTCGTGGTGCCGCTGGAGGACCGCGCTTTTACCCGTATCCTGTGGCAAATGATGACCGAATGCGTCGTCGTTTTCCCGACCGGCGTGGGCGTTGTGCCCTGGATGGTCCCAGGTGGCCCGGCCATCGCCGAGGCAAGCTCCGAGCTCATGAAGACCTACGACACCATCGTCTGGGCGCACCACGGCCTGTTCGCCGCTGGTCCTGACTTCGACACGACCTTTGGCCTGGCGCACACCGTCGAGAAGGCCGCCGAGATTTACCTGGCCGCGCGTGCTGCCAACGGCGGTTCGGATGACTTCCTCAACAAGATTAGCGACAAGGGCCTCAAGGATACCTGCCGTGACTTTGGCATCAAGATCAACGAAGCATTTGTTGATTAGTAGGTAAGAAAAGCCGGCGGTTCCGGTTGCTGGGGAGCTCGTGGAAACCGCCGTCTTATCGCTGCTGTTTGGGCAGCTTGGAAACATTGTAAGGGGAAATAGAATGGGAAACACTCGCAACCGCCACGTGAACCCTTGGTGGGTAGCCGTCGTCTCGGGCATGGCATCCTACATCGATTCGTGCGCGATCATCTCTTCTGGTACGGCGCTGGTCATTTACCAGCAGACCTTTGGCCTCGATAACGGTCAGTTCGGTCTGATTTCCGCGGCGCTCACCTTCTGCATCGCCATCGGTTCCATCCTGGGCGGCAGCCTGGGCGACCGCTTTGGCCGCAAGCCGGTCTTCTCGGTCACCATGGGCATGCTCATCATCGGTGCCGTCACTATGATCTTTGCTCAGACCTTCCCGCTGCTGCTGTTGGGCGAGATTCTGATGGGTCTGGGTGTCGGCGCCGACCTGCCGGTTTCACTGGCGACCATCGCCGAGGAGGCGCCCGATGACAAACGCGGCAAGATGCTGCTGTTCTCGGACATCCTGTGGGTTGTCGGTATTGTCGTTGCCCAGGGCATTGGCGCCGTTGTCGGTGACTGGGGTTACCTGGGCGGCCAGATCATGTTCACCCAGCTTGCCGTTGTCTCCATCCTGGTGCTTATCGCCCGCCAGACCATCCCGGAGTCTCCGGTTTGGATTAAGGCGCACGAGGACCGTCTGGCAGGCAAGGTGAGCGAGCAGGCCCAGGGTAAGATTTCCGACCTGTTCAAGAGCCCCTACGCCAAGCCGTTCATCGCCCTTGCCATCTTCTACATTGGTACCAACATCCCAGCCAACTCTCTCGGTCAGTTCTCCACGTGGATCGGCGCCAACGTCGTGTCGCTGCCTATCTCCGTCGTGTCTACCATCGGCCTGATCTGCTACCCGATTCGCGCCATCCTCGACTTCGTCTTTATGAAGTTTGTCGATACCGACAAGCGTATGCCGCTGTTCTACATGGGTGCCGCACTCTACTTGCTCGGCTTCCTCATGTTCCCGCTCTTTGGTGCTTCGACGGTCACCTACGTTGCCACGCAGCTGCTCTACTGCATCGGTGCCGCCTTTGCCTTCGAGGGCATCCTGAAGGTCTGGATGCAGGAGTGCTTCCCGACGCTGCTGCGCACCACTGCTAACGGCGCCATCGTGTTCTCCTCGCGTTTCCTGTGCGCCGTCGCCGGCTCCTTCACTGCCACGTTCATCGCCGTGGCCGGCTACAAGGCCGCCTTCCTGGTTCTGTCGCTGCTGTGCCTGATTGGCTTTGCCGCCGCTATCTGGGCCTTCCATGGCGAGCGCTACAACGCGTTCGACGACGCCGAGTAATTTGCTTTATCCCGCCGCCTTGTCGCGGCAACCTCTGGGGCGAAGGCTTAGTCCCATACCCTCGCCCCACCCCCTGCGCAACTGCAGGCGGACGCGGTAGAAACATGTCTGTTGCGCTGATCTGATAACCGCCGCGTCCGCTTGCTTGCAATCATCAACTTTTCTCATTGGAGGAAATCATGCTCGTTAACACCAAGGCCAAGGTTGGCGTCTTTTCTATCGCCCTCGGCGCCTATCTTCCGCAGTTCCCGCAGCTCGTTCCCAACTTTGAGCAGCAGTACGAGGACTTTAAGGCCACGCTGCCTACGACCGTCGAGCTTATCGACGGCGGTATGGTGACCACCAAGGAACAGGCTCAGGTCGCGGGCGACAAGTTCCGCGCCGAGGATGTCGACTTGGTCATCCTGCAGATGCTCACCTATGCCACGAGCTACAACGTGCTGCCGGTCGTACGCGACCTGGACGTGCCCGTCGTCGTGGTCAACGTGCAAAAGAAGGCCCAGCCCGACTATGCCAACACCGATATCCCCACGTGGCTGGGCGATCTGTACGCCTGCGGTGCTCCCGGTGAGGTCGTAGCCGACCTTAACCGTGCCGGCAAGCGTCACGCCGTGGTGACCGGTGTTGTCGAGGGCGGCGACCCGGCCGTGGCCGAGCAGCTCGAGCAGTGGTGCCGTGCCGCCCAGGTGCGCCGTCGTCTGCGTCGCACCAATATCGCCCAGATCGGCCGTCCGTATCCGGGCATGATGGACCTCTACATCGACGAGACCAACCTCTACAACCGTCTGGGTCTCTACACCAAGCAGTTCGATTGGGAGAAGATGTGGGCTATCGCCGACAACATCGATGACCAGGCTGCCGTGGACGCTAAGGCCGCCGAGATTCTCGACACCTTCGACGTCGAGGGCGGCGCCAAGGTCACCGACGAGCCTATCCAGGAGATGGCCAAGTACGTCGTCGCCTTTGAGCAGTGGGTTAAGGACGAGGAGATCGGTCTGGTCGCCAGCCACTACGACGGCTATGCCAAGGGCCAGGCCGGCGTGCTCGACTCCATGCTCATCCCGGCGTTCTCCATGCTCATCAAGCAGGGCACGAGCTGCGCGGTCGAGGGCGATATGAAGGTCGCCATCGCCATGAGCATCCTCAAGACCATCTCTGGCACCGGCCAGCTTTCCGAGATGTATTCCATCGACTTTCCCGAGGACATTGTCATCATCGGCCACTCCGGCTCCGGCGATGCCGACATCTCGACCGCCAAGAAGCCGACGCTCAAGGTTGTTCCCGTGTTCCACGGCAAGACCGGTGGCGGCTACCTCACCCAGTTCTATCCCGGCCACGGCACCATCACCTTCCTTGGTATCACTCAGGACGGCGACGGCAACTTTAAGTTCGTGGTTGCCGAGGGCGAGAACGTTAACGGTCCGATCTTTACCTTCGGCGACACCAATATGCGCATGAAGTTCTCGATCGGCGCCCGCGAGTTCATGGATCGCTGGAACGAGACCGGCCCGACTCACCACATGGCCGCCTGCCTAGGCAGCCAGACCGACACGATTCTCAAGGTCGCCAAGATCCTGAACGTGCCCGTGGACGTTGTCTGCCGCTAATGGTGTTCCGTCGTCCTGACGAACGGCGGACTCGTTGAACGCTGTGCGGGTCTCGAGCGCCGTATCTTGCCGCTTAAGTCATCGCTTACGTACATGAAGTACGCAGCGCTACGCTTTCGCGACAACCTGCGGCACTCGAGGTCCGCTCGCTTCGTTTGGACGACTCGATGATTTTCCCTGCTGAAACGATAGAAACAGAAGGGCCCGACAAGCGTTTTGCTTGCCGGGCCCTTCTGCTTAGCGGAGTTTGAGGTGAGCTGAAAAGGCTATAGATACGCACCGAGGTTGATGGCCGTGGCGTCGGTCTGGCTGCTTGCCTG
>URTB01000068.1 GCA_900550595.1 uncultured Collinsella sp. | reverse complement strand
CCACGACCCAACCGCCCTCGGGGGTGTAGCGCATGGCGTTGCTCATGAGGTTGATGACGCACTGCGTGATCATGTCGGGATCGGCCTCGACGACATCGTCGTGACCTTGGGTCTCGTCAGCAAAGCGCAAGCGCAGATCGCGGTCAACAAATAGGCGCTCCTGAGCGTTGACGATAGACCGCACAAAGGGAACCATGTCCACCGGTTCGAGATTGAGCGGCGCCGTGCTGTTTTCCATACGCGATAGGTCGAGCATCTGCTGCACCAAACGAGCCAGGCGGCGCGTCTCGGAAGCGACCGTCTCCAGATGCTCATCGTCGGTGGGATACACGCCGTCCTGCATGGCCTCGACCGTTGCAAGCATGGCCATGAGCGGCGTGCGAAGCTCGTGTGCGACATCCGAGGTCAGGCGCTTTTCGTGCTTCATATCTTTCTCGAGCGAGGTGGCCATCTCGTCAAAGGTCTCACCCAGCTGATCGATTTCATCGTCGCCGCGCAAACCGGTACGAGCGGACAAATCGCCGTCGCGAATTTGCTTGGCCGTGCTCGTAATACGATGAATCGGCTTGGTAAGCATACGCGAAACGAGCGATCCGATAACGACCGAGATACAGACCGCAACAACTGCGGCAAGGGCCATGGCGTTAAAGGTCTTCTCCCTAAACGCTGAGTCTGCCTTGGTGAGCAGAGCATCGGAGCCGATGGCCCATAGCTTTACCTGCCCGACATGCTCGCCAGAAGACGTTATGATTTCGACGTTGGCAACGCTGTCGGAGTCGGTGGGCGCCGACGAAACCGGGCTATGCGATGCCTTTTTACCACTCGAGCCGCTCGACGGCGATCCGCTCTCGCGCACATCGGCGGTCGCACTTGCCGAAGGCCATGAGTCGTCATAGACGACAACGCCCTTCTTGTTGACGACCTGCATACTCAGGTCGTCGGACACCAAACTCGATGTCGCGACCGTGCGCAGCTCGCCCGCAGTCCAGTTGCCGTTTTCCTCATACGACGTCGCAAGCTTTTCGGCAGCAGAATTGGCGATCTCGACGATATTAGAGCGCGTGTAATCCGAAAAGACGGTGCCCCACACAACGGAGACAACGCCCACCAGCACCAATACCGTCATGAGCGACGTCAGGGCAAAAGCCAATGCCATGCGCGAGGGATAGCTCATCGCTGGCCGTGAATCGGAACGAGGCGTGTTCCAACTCGCCTTGGAACCCGCCTCGTTCTCCTGCTTGTGCTTTTGTCCGATTTCAAAGCGCGCAGGTGTCATATGTGATTTCCCTATTTCTCGTCCGACTTATCGGTCTTGGCCGGAGCCTCAAAGCGATAGCCGACGCCGTGAACGGTGTAGAGCCACTTAGGCTTCTTGGGGTCATCGCCCAGCTTGGCACGAAGGTTCTTCACATGGCTGTCGATGGTGCGCTCATAACCCTCAAAGTCGTAGCCGAGCACCTTCTCGACCAGCTCCATACGGTTATAGACGCGACCGGGATGGCGAGCAAGCGTGGTGAGCAGCTTAAACTCGGAAGCAGTCAGGTCCACTTCCTTGTCCTCGACCAAGATCTTGTGGCCCGAGATATCGATGACCAGATCGCCAAAGTCGAGCACCTCAACGGCGGGCTCATCGGCCTGATGAGCACGGCGGAACAGGGCACGGACGCGGGCGACGAGCTCGCGAGGCGAGAACGGCTTAATCAGGTAGTCGTCGGCACCAAGCTCAAGGCCGATGATGCGATCCTCGATCTCGCCCTTGGCCGTCAGCATAATGATGGGGACATCCGAGGTGTCGCGAATGGTGCGGCAAACGCGCTCGCCGGGAATCTTGGGGAGCATAAGGTCGAGCACAACCAGGTCGAACTGGTGCTTCTCGAACTCCTCGATCGCAGACTGGCCGTCCCCGACGCCAACAACCCAGTAGCCCTCGCGCTCGAGATAGGCAGCGACAGCGTCACGGATTGCCTTCTCGTCCTCGACCAGCAGAATCTTTTTTGCATCTGAAGCCATAACACGGCCCCCCTGTCTCAATTAGCTAAGAACAAGCCCATTTTAACGCACCTATGCCCGCCGAGCACCGCTACAGTGCGGCGGCTCGGCGGGCGGCACTCACAATTACAACGCGTTTATTCCCCCGTTGGCGCCCTTTTAACCCCTCGGCGCTAAAGAGAGAACAGGCGGGCGGTAACCGTCTCGGGAATTCCTTGGCTATTACGCACCGTGGCATAGGTTAAAAACGTATTCGATTTACCCGCCGTAGCTGGATAATCGCCATATTCGAGAGCGCGGTCGGGCGACAGCAGCGAACCATAGGTTTTGGCGGAGGTATCGATCAGAAAATGCGATGCCTGAACCTTAACCAGATATTTGCCTTTTCTGCCGGCAGCACACGCAAGCGGCTCGCGCGACAGGAATAGGAACGTCCCATTCTCGTTACCGATATAGGTGCCCATGTTGCCTAGGCTCCCCACGCCGCTATAGGTGGCCTCGATGGAGAACACAAACGTGTCGCCCATATATACGGCCTCGAAGGGAGACACCGATGAGGGAAGGACCAGCTGAGCCCTCTTGGTATTGTTGCCGTCCGTCAGGTCGATCGCCGTCATGCCGTAGTAGACGCCCTCGTCGTTGCGCACACGCGGGGAAATGGTCAAGATGCCGTCACTCACACGCGGGGCGGATGCAAAGCGGCCCGTTGACTTCCAAATGGCCTCGGCCTTTGCCTCGTCGAGCGAGCGGCGGTAGCAATACGAGTCGTGACTCGTCTTATTGCCGCCTGCAGCAGGCATCTTGTACCAAATGACGGACGATTCGAACGCCGTAAACAGCGGCGGGTCGTAGTCCTTGCCGCCTCGGTCGAGCTCGACCACATCGCCGACAAGCGACGCACCTGCCGTATTTTGCGCATAGAGTTTCCATGATGCATTCGCAAAGTTCATCTCGACCCAAGCAAATACGCCATCGCCGGCGCGGACATCGTAAAACGAATACCCCGCACCTTCCACGGGATCCTCGACGAGCGTCGTGAGTGAGCCGTCGCCCAGGTTGAGCATGCCGAGCGTATTGGCATGCCGCGCCGATGCGGGCGCCATCATCGCCGCGGCGTAATCACCGTCGCAGTAATACAGCAGCGTACCCAAAGGCAATGTCCATGAAGCTGCAGGCTCGAGGTCGATTTCGACAGCCTCGTACTCATCCGTAATCGAGACGATTTTTGAGTCATCTTTGATAACCTGCGGCTCGCCGGCGGCATCGTCGCTGGTGCCCGTTTTTTTCGAGCATCCGGCAAGTACCGTGGCAGCGCCCGCGGCAGCTCCACCGAGCACAAAGCCGCGGCGCGATATTCCGTTCTTGATGTGGTCGGCGATACCCATTAGGCGATCTCGGCGCGAGCGGCCTCGATAGCGCGCGTAAGCTGATCGGCGCAAGAGGTCTTTTTCATACCGCAGGTATTACCGGCGAGAACCTCGATCACGCGGTCGGCGGGAGCGCCCTCGACCAGCCTGGAGATGGCCTTGAGATTGCCGTCGCAGCCGCCGGTAAACTCGACGCCCAGCACCTTGCTGCCGTCATCGGAAAGATTGAGGTGGATATTGCGAGAGCATACACCCTGAGGCTTGTAGTCAAAACTAATCATTGAGATCCCCTCTCAGAAAGAAATTTCAGACGTCTATTATCCCCGCCTGGGCCGACTTATTATCGCAAGCACCGATTCAACATCCTACGATGCTTGGACTGGTGGGGGCAAGATTAGCAGTCCGCACCCTGTGCGTGGACCATGCGCTTCTCCCGATACATATTGTGGTCAGCGACGCGATATACATCGGCCAGCGTATTTCCAGCCGTCTCGACGGTCGCCACGCCAATCGATGCGCTGACCGTCAGGGCCTCATCGCTTACCGCGGCAAGACCGAGACGAAGATCCTGTTCCAGCCCAAGCGCAGACTCGTTGTCAGTATGGGGGCAGACCAGCAAAAACTCGTCGCCGCCAACGCGCATCGGCAGGTAATCCGCACCAGCCACCCGTCGCAGCACGGACGCCGTCCGTCGCAGCAGTTCATCCCCCATCTCGTGACCATAGATGTCGTTGGTCCGCTTGAGATAATTGCAGTCCACCATAATCACGCTCACTGGCAAGCCCTCGTTTACCAGGCTATCTCCGCGCGATTCAAGATAGTTGCGGTTGCGAAGCCCCGTCAGTTTATCTTGGTATGACAGCTCCTCGGCATGCTTGACCATCGATATGTTGTGCGTCGCCACGACGACCGACTCCAACCGACCTTGCTCATCGCGATGCTGGGGGACAACCTGTAGCGAGTACCAAGCACCTCGACAATCTCGCACCTCGGCAGCCAAGTACGGTACGCCCTCCATACGTTCACGAAGCGTATTTATATCTACGAGTCCCACAACCGCGTCGCGGCTTTCGGGGCTCACGATATCCCGGCAGACCGTGTCCATAAAGTCATATGCCTCGTTGTGCTCGGCAAATATCTTCGCTATCGCCGGCGACATATTGATTCCCTCGATCTCGAGGGTGTCGAGATGCAAAAGGAAGGTCGAATCGTAGATGGCGCTTATGGCATTGATAATGCCGAGCTGTTTATCCTTTTCGACCAAATTACGGTGGTCAACGATATTTCGAGCCAACAGTACCACGACCCAAAACGCAAGGCATACCAAGACGCCGACGGCGACAAATGAAATCCTGTCAGACATGACCTCAGATTTGGGATATAGCGCAAACAGGCGGTAGTCCTTATATGCCGCACGCACGGCGTACCATTTGTCTCCTCGATATTCGATGGGCGTCAGGTCGTCGTCTTTCCACTCAACCCCTGCACTGGTGAGGAGTCGGGCGAGCGACATGTCAGCATCGGCACTGTTGGATGAGACAATCTTCGCATCCTCCATAACAAGCACCGTGGGGCCCTGGTGGAAGGTGCTGTTCGAAAGCACGTCGGCTATGGCATATGAATAGTCGTCCACCGCATCGGAAACAAGTGACCGGTATGCCAGGGCAACGCCGTCGCCATACGGGACAGCACAGACGGCAAAAACGACACCACGGCGCTCAACGACAGTTGAGTAGGTCACTTTGGAACCTTGATACATCGATGCGACCGGCGAACAGGCCAGCTCCTCTCGCCACAACATGAGCGGATCGCGACCATCGATGTCGTAGTGGGCAGCCATATGGCCATCGGAGTCCATGACCATCAACCCCGAAAGGTTCTCGGCATGGACAAATTGCTCGATAAGGTCGTTGTTAACCTCAACGCGATCAGAGGACAGGAACGTCGCAAACGATTCGACCGCGGCGAGCAAATCGTGCGTCTCCTCGGCTTTTCTCCCCTGTTCGTAGCGGTCATATTTTTCGCAAGCGTTTTCTAAAAACACCATGGTTTCTTGGCCAAACCCAAGCGTTTTTTCGAGGCAGCGATGGGTTCCAACCGTATACAACAGGCCTAACAAGACAGCGCTGACAATAACGCCGACAGCTATGACGGTCAGAGTCTTTCGACGCAAGCGGTGCTCATCATTTGTCATGGATTTGCTCCTTGCCCGCCTGTCGTCGCTCCTGTCTTGTAATTGCCCACAATACGGTCAATCGTGCTATCTCGATCCATGGCAAACAATGCAGTATTGAGATCCTTTACGATCGGTCCTTCATAGCTGTCATCAAACGCGACGCCCAGATCGACCGTCATAATGTTGTCGGCGAACACGCGGTAAAGGCCGGGATACTGGGCGACAAGTCGGTCAAGCGGCTGAACGTCCGCCATCCAACAGTCGACATACCCTTTGGCGAGGGCGGCTTTGCAGAGCTCGGCAGAACCATACGATTTGATTTGCACGTCCGGCGAGATTTCCAGATCCCCTGCGAGCAATCGGCGTTCGCTCACCGAGCCCGCAATCACCGCGATGGTTTTGCTTCCATCGAGATGCGCCAAGGACTTGATACCACTCGTTTTCTTGGCGGCAACCGAGACCGTCACGGTTAGATACGGCTCGGTCCAGTAATACTTATCCTCGCGATAACAAGGAGAATAATCACACCACAGGCAATCGATATCACCGTTTTTGAGCAGCCGGTCGCGATCGTTCCAGTCAATATCGACAA
Organism: uncultured Collinsella sp.; assembly: GCA_900550595.1. Taxonomy (GTDB): domain Bacteria; phylum Actinomycetota; class Coriobacteriia; order Coriobacteriales; family Coriobacteriaceae; genus Collinsella. The sequence goes on along the minus strand of URTB01000068.1, from coordinate 1,134 downwards.
ACTGTGGCTTAATCCCCGCACGCTTGCAGGCCTCGCGGGCGATGTCGATATCGATGCCGGCGTAATCGCCCGTGGTATCGACATACACATAGGGGTCGTTATCCGTAACGCCGATTTTGAGTACCGGGAGATCTTTGTCGGCTTCATACGAGGAGGAAGAACTGCTTCGAACGGTATGCGTCAGGGCGCCCGCACAGGCGGCAACAAGGAGCATGAGCGCAAACGAGACGATGGCGGCTCGCTTGATACGTCCGGGCACAAGCCTCCCTTCATCGAAACGGCAGCCGGATTTCATTGTATACCCGGGGCTGATGCGGCGATAAAAAAGCGCCTCACCCAAGATGGGCAAGGCGCCAAAGGTTGAAATGCATCCGCAAGCAGTCGAATTAGGTTAACCCTACTCGAAGCTCAGCTGCTCCAGGCGGTCGAAGACCGTATCGATGCGGGTGAGGAAGTCCCACGGATCAAAGATCTCATCGAGCTTCTCCTGGCTGACGGTGCAGCGCGGATCGGCCTCGAGACGCTCCTTAAAGGTGGGACCGGAGACACAATCCTGTACCTCGTGCCAGGTTGCCATGGCGTTCTCTTGCACAATGGCGTACGCGTCCTCGCGGGTGATGCCCGTATCGACGAGGGCCAGCAGCACCTTGGAGGAGAAGATGAGGCCGCGGGTCTTATTGAGGTTGGCCATCATGCGGGCAGGGTACAGCTGCAGGCCGTCGATAACGCGAATGAGGCACTGGAACATGTGGTCGAGGGCGATGAAGCTGTCGGCCTGGGCGACGCGCTCGGCAGAGGAGTGCGAAATGTCACGCTCGTGCCACAGGGCGACGTTGTCGAAGGCAACCTGCGCGTTGGCCTTCACGACGCGCGACAGGCCGCAGACCTTCTCCATGGTGATGGGGTTGCGCTTGTGCGGCATGGCGGAGCTGCCCTTTTGACCCTTACGGAACGGTTCCTCGGCCTCGAGTGTATCGGTCTTCTGCAGATTGCGAACCTCGGTAGCGATGCGCTCACAGGTGGCCGCGGTGGTGGCGAGAACGCCGGCGAGGTAGGCGTGATGATCGCGGCTAATAACCTGCGTGGACAGCGGGTCGTGAACCAGGCCCAGGTGCTCGCAGACGTACTCCTCGA
>URTB01000067.1 GCA_900550595.1 uncultured Collinsella sp. | reverse complement strand
TCGCCCGAAAGGAAGAACGTCGCGGTGACGCCCTTTTCCTTGAGCACCTGCAAGACCTGCTTGGTCGCGCCGCTCGGGCCCTCATCAAACGTCAGCGCCACGTACTTTTCGTTGCCCTTGGGCGCCACGCTCGCGCACTCGACCACGCAATCGGTGGCGGGCACGACCTCGCCGCGGTCCTGCGTCTTGCCCGATTGCTCGCCGACCCACACCTCAGAGCGACCCTGGATACCCCACGTCTTAACGTACTCGATAGCACCCGTGCCCTCGACCTTGAGCTTTGGCTCGATAACCGTCGCCTGGACCTCGTGCTTCTCATACGTGTCGCGGCCGTCCTTGACCGTCACCTTCTCGCCGCCCGTAAGCTCGCGGCTTTTCCACTTGCCCTGTTTTATGCGCTTGCCGTCCACCTTTACCGACAGCTTTTCGCCGCCATGGCGGGTTAGCACGCTGTCGTCAACGGCCAGCAGATCCCCGGCGTCGTAGGTATCGGTCAGCTCCTGATCGTCGATGAGATTTTGCAGCGTAGAGCCGACGCGCACTGCAGTCTCCTGGCCGTTGAGGACGACATCCACGCTGCGGTTGACGTAGCCCACAACGGCGGCGACAAACAGCACGAGCGCGCAGCCCACGGCGATGAGCGCATAGGGCAGGCGAGACGGACGACGGGGCGTGCGGCCGTTGCCGATGCGAGCGCTGCGGTCGCTAAAGCCGCGGCTATGGTTGAGATACATCGCGCCGGGCTTACGGTGACGCTTGCGCTGACCGCTGGGCAGCTGCCCCAGGTCGCGGCGCGCCGTCGGACGCGCACCCGAACGCCCGTTTAAGTTGGATCCGTTTTGGCGCATATGCCCTCCCCCATAAACACAGCAAGCCGGAGCAACAGGTCTCCGGCTTGCCTCCCATCATTTGGTACGTCGCTATTTTGTAGCTTTTGACGAGCCTCCGCTCGCCTTTTGGTATTCGTCCTTAAAGGCCTTGAACATGCCGCGCGTCTTGCCGAGCTGCTTGCCCAGTGCGCGACTGCCCTTGTCCACGGCAACCGATCCCTTGTCGTCGAGCATCTTGGCGCCCTTTTTGACCTTGTCGCCCACCACGACGCTGGCCTCGGCGGCCTTGGCAGCCGCACCGCCCGAATACCCGAGCGACTTGACCTCGTCCGAGACGACCATCGCGCCGTTCTCATAGCCGCACAGCATCGTCGGCGGCACCTGCGTGTCACCAACCAAAACACTCGAAGCAGCACCGGCGGTCACATAGAATGCCTGCACGATGCCCGAACGCGGCTTGAACTCCACATCCGAGCAATAGCCCACGACGTCGCCTGATTCCGTGCGCACGTCCATACCGACCCAGATGATGCAATCGTCCAGGTTGATGTCGAGGCGCTTGGCAGCGGCGGCATCGTACGTGTCCTTGACGTCATCGACCGCAATGGCGCCCTCGTAGACACCAATGGCGTCGAGCGCTACGAATCGGTCGGGACGCTCGATCATGCCCGCGATATCAGACTGGCGGACCATAAAGCCGACCACGCGCGTACCGCCCGGGGTAAAGACCGGAAAGTGAATCTTTCCGAGCTTTTTAGGGCTGCGCGGCGTGCCGTCCTTTTTGGTGCGCTTGTCCTCGGTAGGCTTGCGATAGATCTTGGCGCCGACAAAATCCCCGGCGCGCATTATGCCTCGGTCGAAGGCTCCGCGGCCTCGGCGTCGGCCTCGACGGCGTTCTCGACCACGACATCGGCGGCGGGCGTCACGTTACCGCCCGAGATAGCGTCGTTGAGCTGCTCACGCAGCTGGTCCATGCGCTCGCGGGCAAGGTCAACCTTGGCACGCAGGTCATCGGTCTTGGCGTCGACCATCGGGCCAAAATCGTTGACCGCGGCGCGGGCCTCCTCGGCACCGTGCTCGTAGGTGTCGCGCATGTTATCCCAGGCGTCGTTGGCGATATCGGCAGCCATGGCGCGGGTCTCGGCGCCCGAGCGCGGAGCCAGGGCGACACCGATGATGGCGCCGACGGCAGCGCCGAAGAGCGCACCCGAGATAAAGTTGAAAGTCTTACCCATGTTCATTCCTCTCCTGCGGGCACCTCGGCGCCCACCGTTTGAATGCTGTCCATTATACCCGCAGCACAGCGCTTGCCGTCTTGCTCATCTGCGTACGGTAAAGGCGCAGGTACATGATGGTGATAAGCGGGTGAGCCTACTCCTGCGGCATGGCAGGCATGGCCACCGTGGCGGCCGGGTCCTCGCCGGCGCCGTCAACGAGCGGCAGCGCTCCCTCGTGCGCGGGGGCAACCGGAGTCGTCGCCGCACCACCGTAGACGGCAGCGGGGGCCTCATGGCTCTCAGCGGTCGCGCCCTCGGTATCGATTACCTCCTGTGGCTCGTCGTCAAAGCTCGGGACGCCCTGGGGCTCCGCGTACTCGGGCTCGGAGGCAGCCTCGGCAGGCTCGACGGCAGGCTCGGCAGGCGCCTCGTCGACAGACTCGGCAGGTGCCTCGGCAGGCGCCTCGCCCTCGGTCGTGTCCCCGGCCTCGCCTTCGGCGTTCGCGGCGGCGACGGCCTCGTGCGGGTCCTTGCCCTCGGCCTCGGCACGCATGCCCAGTACCAGGTTACGCAGGCCCGCGACCGTACCGTCCACATCGGGAGCGGGCTGGTCGGCATGCAGATAGGCCCAATCCATCATAAAGGTCGCCGAAGACAGCGCGCCGATGGCCAGCGCGTCGTCGGGACACGAAAGCTCGACCTCAAAGACACGCTCATCGTGCTCGCTCACGCGAGTGCGGCCGCACGAAATGCCGCCAGCGAGACCGGTCTCGTTCATGAGCTCGACTGTCACGTGCTCCAGCAGATGGCAAAGCTCGGTCTGGCCCATGCAGTCCTGGAATTCGCGACCGGAATCGCCCAGGCACAGATGCTTGGCAATCGCGGGCACCAGGTAATACACGCGCGCCGTGGCCTCGATGTCCTCCGAGGTCATGAGCGGCATGCCGGGGTTCACCAGCACGTGCGCGCAGATCTTGTCCTCGCTGACGGTGACCTTAAGGATGTTGAACAGGCCTGCCATAACTCTCCCCTACTCTTCCTTGCCCTACTCGTCGCCATCGTGCGGATCCGCAGAGCCCGCACCCGACGCCGCCGGCTTCTCTGCCGAGGACTCGGAATCCTTCTTATCGGTTTCGGCCGGAGCGATCACGCGAATGAGCGAGATGCGCTGGCCACGCATCGACTGCACCTTAAACTTGTACCCCGCAACCTCAAACACCTCTCCGATGTCGGGCACCGAGTCGCAAAGCTCCAAAATCCAGCCGGCGATGGTCTCATAATCATCGCTTTCCTCGAGCGGCCAACCAAGCTCAATCGCGTCATCGCACGAAAAACGCCCATCGACGAGCCACTCGCGGCGCGAAAGGCGCGTGAGGTACTTGTTGTCGGGGTCGAACTCGTCCTCGATCTCGCCCACGATCTCCTCGACGATGTCCTCGATGGTGATGATGCCGGCCGTGCCGCCGTACTCGTCCACGACCACCACGATCTGGTCGTGCGAGGTCTGCATCTCGGACAGCAGCGGCAGGATGTCCTTGGTGTCGGGCACAAAGGTGGCGTCGCGCAAAAAGTCGGCGATGGGCTGGTCGCCCTTGCCGTCAAGCGAAGGCTGGATCAGGTCCTTGATGTGCGCGATGCCGGCGACGTTGTCGGGATCCTCGTGATAGACGGGGATGCGGCTAAAGCCGGTCTGGCGCATGGCGGACAGCACGTCGGCGACCGTCTCGTCGTCCTCGCACATGGTGGTGTCCACGCGCGGCACCATGACCTCGCGGGCAACGGTGTCGCCCAGGTCGAAGATTTCGTGAATCATACGCTTTTCCTCGTCGAGCAGGTCGTCCTGCTCCGAGACCATGTACTTGATCTCTTCCTCCGAGACGTTTTGGCGGTCATCGGCGCTCTTGATGCGCAGGATGCGGGCCAGACCATCGGAGCAAGCGCCGGTCAGCCACACGAGCGGACGGGCGATCTTTTGAAACACCGAAAGCGGCCCCACGACCTGCTTGGATACGCCTTCGGCATTGGCCAGACCAATGCGCTTGGGCACAAGCTCGCCAATTACGATGGACACAAAGGCGACGGCGACGGTGATGATGACCGGCGCCAGGCCGCGCGCGATGGCAGAGAGCGGCGCGATGCCAAAGCTCATGAGCCACGTGGTGAGCGGGTCGGACAGGCTCGTCGAGGCGACGGCGGACGAGGCAAAGCCCACGAGCGTGATGGCGACCTGGATGGTGGCGAGCAGCTGGTCGGAATCGGCAGCCAGCTTAATGGCGCGCTCGGCGCGCTTGTCGCCTTCCTCGGCCTCGTGCTCCAGCACGGCGCGCTTTGCCGTGGTGAGCGCCATCTCGGACATAGAGAAGTAGCCGTTGATGAGGGTTAAAACGAGGGTAGTGATAAGGGAGATGGTTATGTCCATCGGGAGTTTCTCGAACCTCCAAGATTCGGGCGTCAGGGTAAAACGTTGATGACGGATACGGCAATTGCGCCGGCGCCCAAACGAGGACGCGGGCGCGCAGGCATGGTCGCTAGATTACGAAGAGGATCACCGCCATGAACTGGAAGATGCTGCCGGCGAGCACCCACAGGTGAAACACGCTGTGCAGATAGCGCACGTTTTTGGCGATATAGAACGGCACGCCCGCGGTGTAGCACACGCCGCCGACGGCGAGCAGGGCAAGTGCCACGGGGTTGAGCAGCGACACAAGTTCGGGCAGCTTAAAGACGACAAGCCAGCCCATCAGCAGGTAGACCAAGCCACTTACCCAGTGCGGTTGACGCTCGCGCATAAAGCACTCGAGGGCGATGCCGACAATGGCGATGGCCCATACGGCAAAGAACAGCGCAGGGCCGCCGTCGTTTGCGAGCGTGATAAGGCAAAACGGCGTATAGCTGCCGGCTATGAGCAAGTAGATACAGCTGTGGTCGATAATGCGGAACACGCGCTTGGCACCCGCGGGCTGAATCGCATGGTAGAGCGTGGAGGCAAGGTATTCGAGGATAATGCTGACACCATAGACAATCGCCGCGGCCATGTGTGCCGGGCCTCCGCCGCGCAGGGCGGCGAATACGATCAGGAGCACCAGGCCCGCGATACCCAGCAGGCAGCCGACACCATGGGTGACGGAGTTCATGATCTCCTCGCCCACCGTGTAGTGTGGAACGGCCGCGGTCTTGGGTCGCGGCTTAGAACTGTCGCTCGAATCGGACATGCCGGTTACATCCTCCAACGTAAAGAGTTCTCAACACTATATCAAAGCGTCTGGGTACGTGCGAAATTTGCACCATATGTGACCCTTTGTTTACCCATTCTTTGCTTGTTGACGCATCAACGGCGAACGTCCATAATGCGCTTGCATTAAATGTTGATGTATTAACACCTTATAGGAGAATACCGCATGGCTCAAAACACACGTTCCCATCGAAAGCTCAAGATAGCCGGCATCGTTGCACTGGTGGTTGTCGTTGCGCTGCTCGGATTTGCCGGCAACTTTCTGTTTGACTTCGCGCTGAATCCCCAAGCGCCGTACACCATGAAGATGATGCAGGATAGCAAGAACGACAAAGAAGGCGAGCAGCCGGATGCCGAGGAAACCGAGGCGCGGGCGTGGTTTAAAGAGAATCGTGAGAGCAGCAGCCTCACCGCAGATGACGGAACCGAACTTGCCGCTTGGTATTTTGCCGCCTCGGAGAACACCCATGATTACGCCGTCTGCCTGCATGGATATACCAACGAGCCCATCGGCATGGCCCGATACGCCAAGCGCTTCCACGACCGCGGCATGAACGTGCTCGCGCCTGCCGCCCGCGCCCACGAGCGCTCCGGCGGCGACTATATCGGCATGGGCTGGCCCGAGCGACTCGATGTTATCGCATGGATCGGGCGAATTGTTCAGGCTGACCCCGAGGCGCGCATCCTGGTCTTTGGCGAGTCGATGGGTGCGGCAACCGCCATGAACGTGGCGGGAGAATCTCTGCCCGCAAACGTGAAGTGCATTATCGAGGACTGCGGTTATACGAGTGTTTGGGACGAGTTTTCTCTGCAGCTCAAGGACGTGTTCGGCCTGCCCAGCTTTCCCTTGCTCGATGTAGCAAACTTGGTGTGCAACGTGCGCGCGGGCTACGACTTTCATACGGCGAGCAGTGTGGAGCAACTCAAACACGCGACGGTTCCCATGCTGTTTATCCACGGCGACCAGGACACCTTTGTGCCGTACGACATGCTCGACCAAAACTACGACGCGTGCGCCAGCAAGGTCAAGCAAAAGCTCACCATCCATGGCGCCACCCACGCCAAGAGTGCGCAAGTTGACCCCGAGCTCTACTGGAACACGGTCGATGACTTCCTCGACGAGTATTTTTAGGCAAAAAGCAACGTCTGGGGCTTTATCTGACCACCTATTTTCGGAAGTATGCGGCAAAATCTGGAACTGCCGACCAGACCGCAGTTTTACCAACAATTTATCAGGGGTTTTGTTGCCAAAAAATGTCGTGTGCTCGGCGATCTCGAAATTTGCCGCATACTTCCGAAAAGCCGCCCGTGGGCGCTGTGCTCACGGGCGGCTTTTGCTAACGTTGCGCTACAAAAGCGCTTATTTTGTCCAATAGCTAGGCGCTATTTGACCTCGATGAGCTCGTACTTTCTCGTGCCCAGGCCGATCTTCTCGGCGTGTGCGATACAGGTGCGCCAGTCGGTGTCGGGATGCGTGATGCAGAAGGGGTCCTTGCCCTGCTCGCCCTCCAGATGCTCGTGGTTGTGCTCCATCTTGGCCGCGCTATCGGTGAGCTCGGTGTTGGGCAGCGGTTCGGATGCCATGACGGCATCGGCGCAGGCCTGGTCGATGGCGACCGGGTCGAAGCTCGCGAACATGCCGATATCGTTGACGATGGGCGTGTCGTTTTCGGGATGGCAGTCGCAGTTGGGGCTAATGTCCATGGCGAGCGAAATGTGGAAGCTCGGGCGGCCGTCGACGACGGCCTTGGTGTACTCGGCGATCTTACAGTTGAGCACGTCGGCCGCGGCGTCATAGCCGGGCTTGATGGCGTCCTGGTTGCACACGCCGATGCAGCGGCCGCAACCCACGCAGCGATCGTGGTCGATGGCGGCCACGTGGACCGTGCGGGTGTTACCGTTGGCAAGCTCGCGCTCGCGGGTGTCGTCAAACGAGATAGCGTTGTGCGCACAGACCTTTTCGCAGGCACGGCAGCCAACACAGTGCTCGGTCGCGACGTTCGGCTTGCCGGCGGCATGCTGCTCCATCTTGCCGG
>URTB01000066.1 GCA_900550595.1 uncultured Collinsella sp. | reverse complement strand
TGTCGCACCAAGAAGGCTATATCGGCGCCATGCTCTTTGTGATTCCCGGCTTTCCCCTCATTACGGCAGGCCTCGACATCGCTAAGCTTGACATGCGAAGCGGTATCGAGCGTCTTTCGTATGCTGTGTCGATTATTGTGATGGCGACCCTCGTAGGTTGGATGGTTGCTGAGTGTGTGGGACTGGCGCCGGATGACTTCGCCCCGCTTGGTCTCTCGCCGTTGGCTCTTACGCTCTTGCGCATACTGATGAGCTTTATCGGCGTATTTGGCTTCTCGGTTATGTTCAACAGTCCGGTAAAGATGGCAGCGGCGGCAGGGCTCATCGGCGCCGTGTCTAATACCTTGCGCCTTACGCTCGTCGATGCGCCGACGATGCTTCCGTTCCTGGGCTTGAGCGTAGGCATGCCTCCCGAGGCGGCTGCATTTATCGGGGCGCTCGTATCGGGCCTTCTGGCAAGTCTGGCAGAAATCAAGCTCACCTACCCACGTATCGCCCTCACGGTGCCATCAATTGTCATTATGGTGCCGGGCTTGTATCTGTATCGCTCAATGTATTACATGTGTACCTTCGACACGGTCAATATGCTCGGTTGGTTTGTGCGTGCAGTACTCATCGTGGCGTTTTTGCCCGTTGGTCTGGGTGTGGCGCGTACGCTCACCGACCCTCGCTGGCGCCACACCAGCTAATTGGTGCAAGGGGGGCAGGTCACTTTGTACCAAATGAGTTGCGGTGAAATAGGGACTGAATTGCTGCTTAAAGGGTCAAAACAGTCCGTATTCCACCGCAACTTATGGGGTCGGGGGATTATTGGTGCCCTGCATCTCCATAAACTCAACGCTTACGAAGCGCATGCGTTTCGTGCTAGGCTGGTTCCACCACATAAGTAGTCGCAGACGCGCGTACCACGGGCGGGCGAGATGAAGTTCCAACAGCTCCATCTTGCCCGCCCGTTTTTGTTGCGTGGCGCCGCGGTACAACACAGAGAGGAATCTGCCCTTTATGCCTATCAACAAACGAGAGAGCCTGCTGTTCACCTTTATCATGTGCTTTTGCATGGTGCTCTGGATGAGCATCTACAACGTTGCCCTGCAGCACGGGGCCATCAACGGCGAGGTCGTTGCCGCTGCGTGGCTCGGCTTCCCCGTTGCCTACATTTTTGCCATGTGCTGCGACTGGTTCGTCGCCAGCCCGCTCGCCAAGGGTTTCGCCTTTAAGTACTTGGTCACGCCGGGCAAGAGCTCGCCACTTGCCATGACGCTCGCCGTCAGCTCCTGCATGGTCGTTCCCATGGTCATCATCATGTCGCTGTACGGTGCCTGCGAGGGTCTGACGCACATGCCCGGCGGCATCCTTGCGAACCTGTATTCCGTGCCTGCGATCTGGATGATCAACATCCCGCATAATTTTGTGATGGCGCTGCCGTGGAACCTTTTGGTAGCCGGTCCGATTTCCCACTTCGTCTTCCGTCGCGCCTTCCCTGTGGGGACGGTTTTCGAGGAGGAGCATGCCGAGCTCTTGGAGCAGGCTATGGCTCCTGAGTGCGAGTAGCTCGCTTAGGGATCTGCTGAGCGCGGGCGACTTGCTTGGTTGGAGCCCTAAGCGTGGATAGCTCTCTCGGCGACATCGCGGGCGTGAGCGGTGCGCATGACCGGAGGGCCCGTGCTGCTCCGTTGCCCGACGTGCTAGCGCGCAGAAGAATCTGTTGGTGCATTCGGCGGCTGCTGAAGCGTTTCGGCAGCCGCTTTTTATACGGAGTTTAAATACAACAGTCTGTTGTATTACGTAGAGTGGTATATCTCTAGCAGGAAAAATGCGAGAGACGGAGCATTATGGCGTTGCTAGTAGGACTGGACGTAGGGTCGACGACGACCAAAGTTTACGCGATGCACGAGGATATGACCGAGGCGTGGTGGGGATATCGCCGCCACGGGGCGTGTCAGACAGCGAGCGTGCGCGCCATGCTCGGCGAGCTCGCCGAGCGCTTTCCCCATGAGTCGCTGCGCGTTGCGGTGACCGGCTCGGGCGCGCGCGATATCGCGACCGCGCTGGGCGCCTCGTACGTTCAGGAGGTGGTCGCCAACGCGCTCGCGATCAGCAGGTTCTATCCGCAGACGCGCTGCGCCATCGAGCTGGGCGGCCAAGACGCCAAGATGATCTTCTTCCGCACCAACGATAAGGGAGGCATCGAGGTTGCCGACATGCGCATGAACGGCTCGTGCGCAGGCGGTACCGGTGCATTTATCGACGAGATGGCAAAGCTCATGGGGGTCGGCACCGAATCGGGCGAGTTCGAGCAGCTCGCAAGCCGGGGAACGACCGTCCACGAGGTCTCGGGCCGCTGCGGCGTGTACGCAAAGACCGATATCCAGCCGCTGCTCAACGAGGGCATTCCTACCACCGACCTGGCGCTTTCGGCGCTTCACGCGGTCGCCCGCCAAACGATCGGCGGTCTGGCCCAGGGTATCGACATCGAGCCGCCGGTAATCTTCGAGGGCGGTACGCTCGCCTACAACCCCACGCTGGTCCGCGTGTTCCGGGAGCAACTGAATCTATCGGACGATCAGGTTATCGTCCCGCGCGATCCGCAGATCATGGTCGCGCGCGGTGCCGCCCTGTCGCTGACCGACATGTTCGCATCGTCCCAACCGATCGACCTTCCCGACGCTTTTGTCCGGCTGGATAAGCTCGAGACGGTCGCGCCCGCAAGCGGGGAGGGACGTCTTGCCCAGCCCTTTTTTGCCACACCTGCCGAGCAGGCGGATTTTACGGCACGCCATGGCAAAGAGACGCCGGCAAAGGGTCCGGATGCGTATGCGCCCGGAGAGACGGTGCGTGTGGCGCTCGGTATCGATTCGGGGAGCACGACGACCAAGTTCGCCCTGGTCGATGAGGCGGGTGAGCTTGTCGATTCGTTCTACGCGTCTAATAACGGCAGACCGCTCGACGTCGCCCAACAGGGTCTTGTCAGCTTGAAGAACCGCTGGGAGACAGCGGGAGTCACGCTTGCAATCGATGCCGTGGGCACCACGGGATACGGCGAGGAGCTTTTCGCGCGCGCGTTCCACGCCGACTACCATACGGTCGAGACGGTCGCGCACGCCCGCGCCGCGTGCGCATGCGTTCCCGATGCGACCTTCGTGCTCGACATCGGCGGACAGGATATGAAGGCCATCTGGCTCAACCACGGCGTGCTGACCGATATCGTCGTCAACGAGGCGTGCTCTGCGGGCTGCGGCTCGTTCCTCGAGGGTTTTGCCAAAAACCTCGGAATAGCCGTTGAGGATATCGCGACCGAGGCATTTTCGTCCAAAGCCCCCGCCGTTCTCGGCAGCCGCTGCACGGTGTTCATGAACAGCAGCGTCGTTTCCGAGCAGCGGCGCGGTAAGGGTCCGGGCGACATCATGGCCGGTCTCTGCCGTTCGATTATCGAGAACGTGTTCACCAAGGTCATTCGCGTTTCAAATCTCAACCGTCTGGGCGACAAAGTCGTCGTCCAGGGCGGCACGTTCCGAAACGACGCGGTGCTGCGCGCATTCGAGCAGTATCTGGGCAAACCCGTCACGCGTGCGCCCCACCCGGGGCTGATGGGCGCTATCGGTATCGCCCTGCTCGCGCGCGAGGAATGCCGCAAGGGCGACGCCGGCACGTCGTTTATCGGGCTCGATGCCGTGGAGCGCTTCGAGCATCGCGAGTTCGGCGGCGTTACCTGCCGTCGGTGCAACAACCGCTGCCAGCGCGCGGTCGTGGCATTTGGCGACGGCTCGCTTTACGTCACGGGCAATCGCTGCCCGCGCGGCGGCGCCATCTCATGGGATGAGCTCGTGCGCGAGGTTCCCGCGGCGGAGGAGCTGCGTCCACAGGGTGCTTGCGAGGCACAGGCACCCGGCACGGGGCGCGACCGGACCGCGGCTGCCCCCAATCTCTTTGTCGACCGCGAGAAGCTGCTGTTCGAGTCGTGCCCCACGGTTCCCGTCTGCGGGGGGCGCGATGTCACGATCGGCATTCCCCGTGTGCTCGAGTTCTGGGACACCATGCCGTTCTGGTCGACGTTCTTCAGCACGCTCGGCTTTAAGGTGCGCGTCTCGGGACGCAGCACCAAGGCGATGTACGAGCGCGGTCTGGCGCACGTCACATCCGACACCGTGTGCTTCCCGGCCAAGCTCGTCCACGGGCACATCCGCAATCTCGTCGACGCCGGCGTCGACCGTATCTTCATGCCCATCATCACGACGGTGCCCACCGAAAACACCGCCTCTACCAGCGAGTGGATGTGCGCCGTCGTAAAGGGATACCCCTACGTGATGCGCAATTCCGATAACCCGGAGGAGCGTTTCGGCGTTCCGTTCGATACGCCGCTGTTCCACTGGTACGACGAGGGCGACCGAAACCGCCAGCTCAAGGCGTGGTGCAAGGAGACCTTCGATATCGATGCCGACCTGGTTGCCAAGGCGACCGAGCAGGCGGACCGCGCGCAGCAGACGTTTGAGAACCAGCTGCAGCTGCGCGGCAGGCAGGTGCTCGAGAACGTGCGCGAGGACGGCGGCTACGCGGTGGTGATCGCTTCGCGCCCGTACCACAACGACCCGCTGGTCAACCACGGGCTGCCCAAGCTCTTCTCTGAGCGCGGCATCCCCGTGCTGACGCCCGATGCGGTGCCGGGGGTCTGCAACGTCGATCTTTCCAACAGCCGCATCGACATCGTGAACAACTACCATGCGCGCATGCTGTCGTGCGCGGTCATCGTCGCATCGACGCCCGAGCTCGAGCTCGTGCAGATGGGCAGCTTCGGCTGCGGCCACGATGCGTATCTCACCGATGAGATCGCGCGCATGATGGGCGAGATGGGCTCCAAGGTTCCGATGATGATCAAGCTCGATGAGAGCGACGTCGCCGGTCCCATGGGCATTCGCGTGCGTTCGTTTATCGAGTCGGTCAACCGTCGTCGCGCGGAGGAGCGTGCCGAGGGCGCCCGGGTGCACGCGGTCCATCCGCTCGACGACCCGTATAAGGTCAAGTACACCAAGCGCGACCGGCACGACAAGATCGCGCTGGTCCCCAACACCTCCCATGCGTTCTGCAGGCTCATGACCGCGGCGATGCGCAATCAGGGCGTGCGCGCCGAGGCCCTTGATATCGGGCGCGAGGATGCCATCCGCCTGGGCAAACGCTATGTGCACAACGACATCTGCTTCCCCGCGCAAATCGTGATCGGCGAGGCGCTCGCGGCACTCGAGAGCGGTAAGTACGACCCGCACGACGTCGCCGTGGTGACTGGCAAGTATATCGGCGACTGCCGCCTGACGCACTACATGCCCCTGCTGCGCCGCGCGCTCGACGACGCGGGATACGACTATGTCCCGGTGCTCACCAACGACGACGTCGATGCCCACAATGCGCATCCGGGCTTCAAGCTCGGCCTTGGCCCGAGCATCCAGATCGCCTACGGTCTTCCCATGATCGATACCCTCGAGGCCATGCTTAGGCGCATCCGTCCCTACGAGCTCGAGAAGGGCGCGGCGGACGCTGCGTTCGACCGCGCGCTCGATGAGGTTATCGAGGGCATGGAGCGCTCCGGGCTGAGAGGCCAGGCGACGGGCTTCAAACGCGCGCTTGCGATCATGGACGCCGTTCCGTACGACCGCTCGAACCCGCATCCGACCGTTCTCATCGTGGGCGAGTACCTGCTCAATTTCCATCTCGGCGCCAACCACGAGATCGAGCGCTACCTCGAGGACAACGGGCTCGAGGTCATCGAGGCGCGCATGACCGACGTGATCCGCAAGACCTATTTCTACAAGCATGCGCAGTCGCGCGAGTTCCACGTCGACCTGTCGCTGCCCGAAAAGGCCTGGTACGCCACGGCGGACAACCTGTTCGAGCTCGCGCACGACCGTTGTGACCGCCTGGGCGCGGCGAGCCCGCTCTACGAGCCGCCGACGCGCATGCCCGAGCTCGTGCGCGCGAGCGATAAGATCCTGCACCATACGTTCGATGCGGGCGAGGGCGTGCTGATTCCGGCGGAGATCCTCGAGCACGCCAAGCGCGGCTGCCGCAACTTCGTGATCCTGCAGCCGTTCGGGTGTCTGCCCAACCATGTCGTGGGGCGCGGGCTCATCCATGCGCTCAAGGAGCAGTATCCCACGGCGCAGTTCCTGCCGCTCGACTACGATCCCGACGTGAGCTTCGCCAACGTGGAGAACCGTCTTCAGATGCTCATCATGAACGCCAAGGCGCAGGGGTGCGGTGAGGCGCATGGCGAGACCGCGTAAGGACGCCGATGCGCCCGATGCACGCACCCGTATCATCGAGGCGTTTTGGGAGCTCATCGAGAACAACAGCATCTTCGAGCTGTCGGTTGGCGAGGTGACCCGCGCCGCCCGGTGCAATCGCGGAACGTTTTACTACTATTTTCACGATTTCGATGAACTCGTCGCCATCGCCATAGCCCAACTGCTGCAGGATAACGAGCTCATCACCGATGCCCTCTGGCATTTTTCGAGCGAGGGCGACCTTTCGGCGTTCGACCGGCGCGACGTCCGCTGCCTGCTGCGGCGCATCGTCATCACCATGAGGGCGGGTGCCGCCGAGCAGGTCGTGCAGGGCATCCATACGATCATCATCGACCGCGTGAGAGAGATCGTCCACCCCGACGGAGAAGAGCTCAAGGCGGATTCGAGCTTTGCGGTGGGCTTTCTGGTCTCGGGCATCATGGGCTTTGTGATGGCGGTCGGCTTTGCCCGGGAGGGCGGCGAGGAGATAGACCTCGAGCAGCTGGGGGACAGCGCGTGCGCGTACCTGAGGGCGGTCGCCATGCAGACGGTGGAAACGGTCGCGCAAGTCGAGGGCGTCGATACATCCGAGCTGCTCGAACGCGTCTCCAAGGAGGCCGATGCCTATCGCGCATCGCGTGCGACGAGTCCCGACGTGGTGAAAGACGCCTAGGGTTTCTCTTGCGGGGCGCCTGTCGCGCATCGCGCGGTGAGTCCCGCGATGCGGTCATAACCTGCATTCATGTGAGCCGGGTTTATAGATATTCCTCCAGCTGTTAACATAGACAACCTGTGGGTAAAGAGACAAAAGCGCCGCCGACGGGCGGGCGTTTTGATTTCGATGAACTCATGTAAGGAAACGAGCATGTTAGATAGATTTACCGATCGAGCGCGCAAGGTCATGTCGATGGCCAAACAGGAGGCGCTCGATCTTCATTCAAATAAGGTGGGCACCGAGCACCTGCTGCTCGCGCTTGCCAAGGAGGACGAGGGCATTGCCGCCGAGGCACTGCGCTCGCTTGATATCTCCTACGACGACATCATGGACACCCTCAAGGAGGTCCAGACCACGGTTCCCGAGCCCAGTGAGGAGACCGAGGCGGCTAAGCTCGCCTTTACGCCGCTCGTCATTAGCGTTATGGAGCGTTCATTCCGCGTGGCGCGTGAGAATAACCAGACCTACGTGTCGACCGAGCACTTGCTGATCGGCATCGTCGAAGAGGGCA
>URTB01000065.1 GCA_900550595.1 uncultured Collinsella sp. | reverse complement strand
TCCACTCGTAGTTCTCGCCCGCGGCGGCGTCGCGCAGGTTGTCCAGAGTGCCCGGGACGGCACCGTCGTGCAGGTACTTAAACCACAGCTTGGCATGCTCGGACTCGTTGCCCGCCGTCTCGGCAAAGATGTTCGAGATCTGAACGTAGCCGTCCTTTTTGGCCTTGGATGCATAGTAGCAATACTTGGTGTGTGCCTGGGACTCACCGGCAAAAGCGGTCTCGAGGTTCTTCTTGGTCTGAGAGTTCTCAAAATCCATAGGTGTACTTCCCTTCAACACGTGCCGCCCATGGGCTTTGAGCGGTCTTGTCTTTAGGATGCCCTCAAGCCGCGAATTTAAACCCTACAATCCCGTTCTTCAGATTTGAGCGAGCTATACACTCAGCCAACGATCGCCCTCGGAGCGGCAAAAGCCCTCGCGCTCCAGATCGGCAAGGATGCTTGCGACCAGCTCGCGCTCGACCGGCTCTCGGCCGGCTGCCGTCTCCATCTCGTTAACGCCTGCAACGGCTTCATCGAGCGTAATACCTGCCGGCTGCCCATCGCGCGCTGCCAGCAGCATGCGCACAATGTGGGCGCGCTTTTGGCGACGCGAGCCCTCAAACTTGGACTGACGACTATAGCTCGCCGACCGCCTGGACGGATTGGGCAGCGTCTTTTTAAGATACGCGCCGTAATCCAGCAACGCGTAATACCACGCGCGCGGCGTGTCGGCATCGTCTTGAGGCGCGGCAAAGGGCGCAATCTCATCCGCCGCCGCACCGGGGGCCGCCGGACAGGCAGCTTGAATCAGCGGCACCAGCTCGCGATCGGGAACGGCCGGCACATCGGGAAAGAAATGATGCAAAAAGACCGTGCGCACGTTGGTCTCCAGATACACGCCCGGAAGATCGAATGCAAACGAACGGATGCCCTGCGCCGTTGCCGGGCCAATGCCGGGCAACGCGACCAGATCGTGCATCTCACGCGGAAACTCCCCATCCCAGTCCTCCACAACGCACTGTGCAGCCCTGTGAAGCGCCAGGGCGCGACGATTGTAGCCCATCCCCTGCCACGCATCCAAGACATCGGAAGGGGCGGCCTGAGCAAGCGCCCGGACAGTCGGAAAGCGATCGAGCCACGCCGGCATGCGCGTCTCCACGCGCGGCACCTGCGTCTGCTGCAGCATGACCTCGGAGAGCCAAATAATGTACGGGTCACGCGTACGTCGCCACGGAAGGTCGCGATAGCGCAGGACCCCTTCCGATCGAATCATCGAACGAAAGGGGTCCTGAATCATATTTATGCTCCTTATGCGGCGTTATTCCTCCCGGCAAGCACACGCATAGGCGCCGTACTCGGGAAACGCATCGCGGTCGGCAAACTTGGGGTCGACGGCCGGGAACTGGCGGTAAGCGACGATATCGCCCAGCGAAACGGAATCGAGATAGTCGCGCATCAACGCTTGAGCTCCGGCCCACAGGGGATGATAGCAGCACGTGCCCATGCGTGCACAGTCGCCATCGGGTGCGGTGCAATCATTCATAACCATAGGGCCCTGAACGGCCTCGACGACCTGACGAATGGTGACGTCGTCCGGACTGACCTTAAGACGCATGCCGCCATGGACGCCACGCAGGCTCTCCACGATGCCAGCCTGAACCAAGCCATGCTGGATCGAACGCGCGAACGAATAGGGCACGTTGACCTCTTCGGCGGCAGTGCGAACAGAAAGCAGACGCTCCGGCTCCTCGGCAAGCATCGCAAGCATGCGAAGGGCATAGTCAGTCTTTCTCGATATGTCCATTTTTCCCCTTTCAAGGAATAGGAACAGCTCGAACGGGCTCCGGGGCCGAGCTTACGTCGAGACGCCAAACGAACGCCAGGACAGCCAAATTGCAAATCAGGTGTCCACTGGATGCCGAGCCTGAAGTTGATTACATCAATACCGGCCTACAGTGAAACTTAGTATAACCTAACCCCCTGCCCCATTAAACAGGTGTTGTGCAACAAACGCCTTGTTTGAACATATATATCAGTTGGGCCCTGCTCGCGAATAGGAGATGAGATTTGGAGAGATGTGGTTTTAGATATAAGGGTGTGGATCAATGTCCCATTAAACGCAAAAAGCCACGTCCGAAGACGTGGCTTTAATTGCGTTGGCGGGAAGTACGGGGCTCGAACCCGCGACCTCCGACGTGACAGGCCGGCGCTCTAACCAAACTGAGCTAACTCCCCAGGCAGTCGTTCGCGTTTGTTTCCGCTCGCGTGCGCTGCGGGGATTAGTATACACAGAAGTCTGTCCGGTGCGCAACAACTTTTTTGAAAATATTTTTTGGGCCCCTCCGGGAGGGTCTCCGGGGCTGAGGCCGGGGGTTAAGTTTGCTGCTCTACAGTCCTGCGCAAGACGGAAAGCACATTAAGTGCTTTCCTTTGCGTGCGGAACTCGCGACAAACTTAACCCCCGCCCTCAGCCCCGGAGACCCTCCCTGCCGTCACTATGTTCAACCAGTTTTGCGGGCGTGCGCCGCTGCGCGGCTAGCCCGCGTGCTCCTCGGCGGGGTTGGTCTGATGAATTTTGTTGAAACTCGGCCTTTGGCTCATAAAAAACGGGGGATGCGTTGTGCATCTCCCGTTTTTGTTGCGGTTAGTCTAGGTCAATAAATTTGGTGCTTATGATCTTGCCGTCTTTGACGAGCATCCTGGCCATGGTGGGGCCTCGGGTGCCTCTGGGGTAGCTAGCACTGCCGGGGTTAAGGACTAGGCAGCGGCCCACTTGGGCCTCTTTGGTTACGTGGGTATGGCCGTTGATGGCTACGTCTACAGATCCCACGGGGAGGTCTTCGCGGTAGTGGGCTACGGCGAATTTGAGTCCTTCGTAGGTGAAGAGGGCCAATCGATCCACGTCGGGGCCGTAATCGCGGTAGTAGTCGTTGTTGCCCAGCACGGCTCGCACGGGGGCGATAGTGCGCAGGTGTTCATAGTCCATCTCGGACGTTAGGTCTCCCGCGTGGATGATCAGATCTGCACCCTCTAGCTCGTCCAAAAGCGCAGGAGAAAGATAGCCGTGGGTGTCCGAGATGATGTCGATGCGCTTGGCGTCTGCACTGTTCATGGGATCCCTTTCGCAAAACCGGTTCGATATCCAACATCTACATACAAATAGGCCCCACGGCTCCGCAGACATCTTTTGGTCTACAGGGCTGCGGGGCCAATGTTCTACAGGCTCAGAGCCTTCTTGAGCGGCACGACGCGGCGGCGCGAAACCGGCACGCGCTCGTCAACGCCGGTAATGCCCAGCTGGATGGCGCCCGAAGGCACCGTCTCCACATCCGTGACGCACGCCAAGTTCACGATATAGCGGCGATGCACGCGGAAGAAGCCAAAATCGCACAGCTTGGCCTCGAACTGTGCCAACGAAGTCGTCGATAGAAAACGATCGTCGATGGTGTAAATACAGGAGTAATCGTCCTTGGCCATGATAAAGCGGATATCGTCCACGGGGATAAGCACCTTGCGGCCGCCCTTTTCCACCGGGATGCGCTCGATGGTCACCTTGCTGTCGGTAACGGGCTTGCTGCGCTGTATAACCTTCTCGATGGCGCGATCGAGACGCGCCTCCTCGACAGGTTTCATCAGATAGTCGACAGCATCGACATCAAACGCCTCGACCGCATGGTCGCTATAGGCAGTCACAAAAACAATCGCCGGCGGGTTTTTGAGCTTATGCAGCGCCTCTGCAAGCTGCAGACCCGATGCGCCGGGCATCGAGATGTCGAGAAACACGACATCGACCCGACTTTCCATAAGCATTTCGATGGCGGAGCGAACGCTCGACGCCTCTGTGATCGTGCCGATCTTGCCCGTCTGCTCGAGCAAGAATCGAAGCTCCGAACGAGCCGGCGCCTCATCATCCACAATCATCGCACGCAGCATAGGGATAAAACCTTTCGTCAACAAACTACGTCGGGCATCCGCCGCAAGGCGTTGAACCCGTAGCCTTTTATTTTACTCTTGAATATCAAAGATACTCTCTGACAAATCAAGATGCAGGAGCACCTTCGCGCCCTTGCCCGGCGCCGATTCGACGCGCGTATAGGAATGCGGTCCATAAAAGCGATGGATGCGCTCCGAAATATTGTGCATAGCCACGCCGGCACCGCCGCCCTGCGGAGAGCTGGCGTCGGGGCGGGCCGAGCGCTCATCAAACAGCCTGGCGGCGGTCCCCTCGTCCATGCCCACGCCGTTATCGGCAACGGCAATTAGAATCGCGTCGTCGCCATCCTCGTCCACCGTGACGTCAATCTTGAGCGCTCCATCGTCACCCATGCCGTGACGCACGGCGTTTTCGACAATCGGCTGAATTACAAAAGCCGGCACCAGCGTGTCCTCGACATCCTCCGACACATGGAAGGTCGCCAACACGCGGTCCTCGCCAAAGCGTGCCTTCTCAAAGGTGAGGTAGCGCTTGGTCTGGGCGACCTCACGCGAAACCGGAATCAGCGAACCCGAATTGTCGAGCGTGGCGCGGTAGAACGACGAGAACTCGCGCAGCAGCTCGCGGGCGCGCAGCGGATCGGTGCGCGTAAAAGACGCAATGGTGTTGAGCGTGTTGAACAGAAAATGCGGATTGATCTGGGCCTGCAGTGCGCGCACCTCGGCGCGAGCCGTAAGCTCCTTTTGCACCTCGAGCTCGTGGATAGCAAGCTGCGTGGACAAGATCTCGGCAAAGCCGGAGGCTAGAGCGTACTGGGTACGATCGACAGCGCGCGGCGTGCGATAGTAGAACTTGAGCGTGCCGACGGTACGGTCGCCCACCTTAATAGGCGCGATGATGCCGGCGGGGACCCGGTTGTGCGAGCCGTCCGAACCCACCACGTCGACCACGCGATTGAACGACTGCACGATACCGTGTTCAATCACGTAGCGCGTGGCAAGCGTATGGATGGGTGCATCGGGCAGGAGCTTTTCCTCAATCTCGCCCGCACAGGCCAGCACGTTTTTCTCGTCGGTGATCGCCACCGTCATGGCACGCGTCTCGGGCAGAATGCGACGGCACACCAGCAACGCCGACTCCTGCGTCAAGCCGCCTTTGATGTCCTCGAGCATGGCAGAGGCCACCGAGAGCGTCTCCTCGGTGTACTGCGAGCGCACCGAATCGGGATTAAGCGTCAAAAAGATAAAGATGCACAGAAAGATGCAGAGCAGGGCACAGGCGACAACCGTCGCAATGGGTTCGATTCCGGTCGCCAGTGCAAAGATGAAGTAGGCCATCACGCAGATGGCACAGAACACGGCAACGATGCGGAAGAACGAAATTGAGCTGTCGCGCCCGTCACGGCGGTCGGCCATTACTTCCCCTCCAGAATGTCAATCAGTTGGGCGTCACGCCAAAGCCCGTCCATAATCTTGGGCCAGAAGCTCTGGAAACGCAGATAGCTCGCGGCGTTTTGGCGCGCATACGCCTGGGCCTCGGCAATACCGTGACGCCAGATGCGCAGGTAGCCTTCGTGCTCGTGGGTAAACATGCTGCGCACCATAGCGGTCTTGCGCACGCGATCGTCGAGCTCGCGCGAAATCCACGGACCCGGATAGGGCATGAGCGACGCGGCCGTAACGGGAATGAGCTCCTTTTGGTGCGCGGCAAACGTCAGCTTGGCCCGCTCGTAGTACCAGCGGTACACGTCCTGCATAAAGCGCGGCGAGCGTTTCTCGGACTCGGGAGGCAGATGACGTACGGTCCACTCGTTGTCGAACCACACGTCGTAGCCAAACATGCGCATGTTAAAGAGATAGTCCAGGTCCTCGCCGCGGGTAATAAACGGGTCGAATGCCACACGGGTAAACGCGCGGGCATGCAGGGCCATAAGGCCGCCGCACACGTAATTGGAGCGTGAGATGCGGGTACCCGAGAGCGCCTTTTTCATCCAACGGTTGAACTCGATGCGCTTGGTCCACCACCGATGGCAAATGCCCACTTTGTCGGTGGGAGCAAGCGGCGATCCATCGCGGTCGTAGAAATAACCGCTCTTGACCAGAATCGGCAGGCCCTGGCGCGTCTGCTGCCCCAGCGCATACGTCGCACGCTTCATAAAGTCGGCATCGATGACGGTCTCATCGTCGTCGACGAAGATGACGGCATCGTGACCCAGCACGGCGGCACAGGCCAGCCCCATGTTGCGGATGGCACCATAGCCACGAAGGCTCACACACTCGCCTGAGCCCTTGGGTGCAATCTGCGCCACGCGGTCCGCGATGCGCGACGCCTCGATATTGGTAACGACGGTCACGTTGAGCGTAGGGTGCGCGTCAACGATCTCGCGCACGCGCTCTGATACGTCGGCCGTAACGGACGCCGGACAAACCACCAGCAAGATAATGCGCGGGATGTCGCGCGCCTGCTCCAGCGAACCCAGGCAGCGGTCGAGCTCGGGGTTGGCGGCGTTGAGCTTTGTCGAATGGTCATAGGTTCCGGGGGCATTTGCACAGGCATCATCGCCCGCCCAATACGTTGGAATCACCACCGTGGCATTCATGCCTTGCCCTCCTTACAACACAAAAACGGGGCGCCGCCAAACACAGGCGGTGCCCCGCGAACTAGCTGATTCCATCATACCCACTTGGGCTCGGCATTGTTGGATAGACGGAAATGTTTTATGCCCGGAACCCTAAAAGAGCACCGCGGGCAAGCACTATCCGGGCCGCGTTTACCGTGCCGCCTGGGCCATGCGGGACAGACGGACCAGCAGCACAAAGCCAACAACAAGCAGAACACCAATAGAAAGGACGCCCAGCGACGGGTTGCCGGTCAACGAGGTGACAACCGACACCAGGAAGGTGCCCATAACGCTTGCGTAACGGCCAAAGATATCGAAGAAGCCGTAGTACTCGTTGGACTTTTCCTTAGGGATAATACGACCAAAGTAGCTGCGGCTCAGCGCCTGCACGCCGCCTTGGAACAGGCCAACCAAAATAGCGAGCACCCAAAACTCAAAGGCGGTCTTTAGGAAAAACGCGGCAAAGAGCACGATGCCCATATAGGCGGCGACGGCCACCAAGATCATATTGAGCGTGCCCACGCGGCCGGCGAGCTTACCGTAGATGATGGCGGACGGGAAGGCCACAAACTGCGTAACGAGCAGGGCCAGCACCAGTTGGGTCGAGTCGATGCCCAAAGCCGATCCGTAGCTGGTTGCCATGGAAATGACCGTGTGTACACCGTCGATGTAGAAGAAGAACGCGATCATGTAGACCAGTACGGTCTTGTTGTGGGCGATCTCGCGCATGGTGTGTCCGACCTCGGAGAACACGCCGCCCACGATGTGGCCGATGGTGTCCTCGGGACCGCGCTCGCGACCGTACTTTTGCTTATAGGTGCGAATGAGCGGCAGGGTAAAGATGAGCCACCAGGCACCAGTGATGACAAACGACAGACGCGTTGCCAGCATGGTGGGGACGCCAAGAGCGGGGCCACCCATGATAAGCGCCAGGCAGATGATAAACGGCACGGTGGAACCGATGTAGCCCCAGGCATAGCCCGAGCTGGACACGGCGTCCATGCGCTCGTCGGTGGTAATGTCGGGCAGCATGG
>URTB01000064.1 GCA_900550595.1 uncultured Collinsella sp. | reverse complement strand
TCACTCATGCGTTCCCCTTTCAAGTAGCACTATCTAGATACCCCCATGGGGTGTCTCCATCTTAACCCAAAATCATGTCCGTTCGGTCAATTAGTTTCCCTATTCAAACTTTTTAGTTGACCAAGGCTTACTTTCGTGTATAAGTTTTCCTAGGCTAACAGTTTAGATCCGTAAGGAGCGTCGTGACTCGAACCATAGACATCCCAACGTTTCAGGCGGCAGTCGTGCGCAACTGCTCCCCCACGCTCGCGGGCATCAAACCGGCATCGCTCTTTACCTATCCAGGAGTTTATGCCGATCAAGACGGCTCAAGCGTAACTGCGGCGATCGAGGATCGCCGAGCACGCCTGCTCAACGTTATCGTCCGGTGCAATCACGAGCTTAATCCGTTCGGTATCCATCTGAGCGTTTTGGTCTGGCGCCCCTGCGGGGCGCTCGTATACGCATATCGGCCCAATAGCCTCGCCACTTACCTTGCTGACCCGCGCGCCAAAACGGCACTCGCCAAGAAGGGCTACGACACCGGCAACCTCTCGGCATGTCTTGTGCACCTGGCATCACGCATCACGCTCGCGAGCAATAACGCCGCGGAATGCGCCTGCGGCCAGACTCGATGCGCACTGGATCAGCAAGTCTGCTGCAACAACGACTGCGCTTGCGAATTTCCACACGAGATTGGCTACTTCCTGGGGTACCCCTGCGACGACGTATACGAGTTCATCGCCCAGCGTGGCGAGAACTACAAGATCTTTGGAGCCTGGAAGGTCTATACGAATGTCGAGCAGGCACTTGCGACGTTTGATGCGTACCGTGCCTGCACCCAACACCTCACCTTTATCTATCAGCAGGGCTGCAGCTTGGCGCACCTTGCCCAGGCGACCCGATAGAACGTACAAACCGCGGCCGCACGCCGCACAACCGAAAGGACTCAACATGAGCAAGATCGCCGTCGTCTATTGGAGCGGCACGGGCAACACCGAGGCCATGGCAAACCTCGTTGCCGAGGGCACCACGTCCGCGGGCGCCGAGGCCGAAGTCATCCCCTGCGCCGACTTCTCTGCCGGCAGGGCCGCCGACTATGATGCCTTCGCCTTCGGTTGCCCCGCCATGGGCTCCGAGGAGCTTGAATACGATGAGTTCCAACCGATGTGGGACGAAGTCAAGGAGACCCTCGGCGACAAGAAGGTCGTCCTCTTTGGCTCTTATTCGTGGGCCGAAGGCGAATGGATGGACAATTGGAAGGCGGACGCCGATGAGGCAGGCGTCAACGTGGTCGACTCCGTCATCTGTTACGACGCCCCCGACGATGAGGGCGAGGCGGCCTGCCGCGCCCTTGGAGCCGAGCTCGCCTAGCGGCAATGAGCTCCGCCCGTAACGCGCTCTGCGCCAAAACACATTCGTGTCCCAACAAAAACGGGAGCCGGATCACATCCAGCTCCCGTTTTCTGCTATGTCAGTCATATAAAGCAGCTATGAGATATTGCCCAAAAACGCCTTGGTGCGCTCGCTCTTAGGATGGTCGAAGACCTCGCTCGGCGTGCCATCCTCCACGATAACGCCGCCGTCCATAAAGACGACGCGGTCGGCGACGTCGCGGGCAAAGCCCATCTCGTGCGTCACCACGATCATGGTCATACCGTCATGCGCAAGATCGCGCATGACGCCCAATACATCGCGGACAAGCTCAGGATCGAGCGCCGACGTGGCCTCGTCAAAGAGCATCACGTGCGGATTCATCGACAGGGCGCGGGCGATGGCCACGCGCTGCTGCTGACCGCCCGAAAGCTGACTCGGCATAAAATCGATGCGCTCGGCCAGGCCGACCTTGGTCAGCTCCTCGATGGCAATCTTCTCGGCCTCTTCCTTGCTGCGCTTGAGCACCTTTTGCTGCGCAAGCATGACGTTCTTTTTGACCGACAGGTGCGGGAACAGGTTGAACTGCTGAAACACCATGCCCAAGTGCGTACGCACCTTATTGAGGTCAACGCCCTTGGCGCACACATCCACGCCCTCGACGACAATCGAACCACTCGTGGGCTCCTCAAGACGGTTAATGCAGCGAAGCATCGTCGACTTGCCCGAACCCGAAGGGCCCAGGACTACGACGACCTCACCCTTGCGCACATCTAGATCGATGTCGCGCAGGACCACGTTATCGCCAAAGGCCTTCTGGAGATTCTTGATGCTGACGACGACCTCGTTCGAGTTATTGGTTTCGCTCATGATAGAACCTCCTTACAGACCAGCGATATGGTCGGCGGGCGTCGCGACAACCTGTCCGGCGCTCTTGGTGGGACGCTTCTTTTTGGTTTCGGCCGTACCCAGCAGCCTCGCCTCAAGACCGCTCACCAAGCGCGCAAGCGGCAGGGTAATGACCAGATAGAACAGGGCGGCAACCACATACGGCGTAATGGAGCCCGTCGTGGCCACGATGGTGCGGGCGTTCATGACGATCTCGACCACGCCCACGGCCGCGAGCAGCGACGTATCCTTGTAAAGCAGGATGAACTCGCTGGTCAACGTAGGCAGGACATTGCGGAACGTCTGCGGAATCATGACGTAGAGCAGCGTCTGGAAGGCGTTCATGCCCAGCGAGCGAGCAGCCTCATTCTGGCCCTTGGGGATCGACTGAATACCGGCGCGGAAGATCTCGCACAGGTAGGCGGACGAGTTCATGGCCATGACGATGACGCCCAAGACATAGTCGTCCACCTTGACGCCGGCAAGCGGCAGGCCAAAGAATGCAATATAGATCTGCAGGAACGCCGGCGTACCGCGGATGATATTCACGTAGATGCCGGCAAGGCAACGCAGGATGCGCGACTTGGAGATGCGCATGAGCGACAGGGCAAAGCCAAAGGGAATTGCCAGCGGAAACGCCACGAGCACAATCGAGAGCGACATAAGGAAGCCTTTGAAGACGATCGGCAGGCTCTGGACCAAAATGACCGGGTTCAAGAACAGGCGCAGGAACATATTGGAGTTCCAGGCCTCGACCCACGGCTGCTCCTTAAGATCGGCCAGGAAGTTATCGAATGCCGTCACGCCCTTGATCTCGACGGAAGGAATCTTGGAAATCTTCTTGGTCGAACCGTCGGCAAGCGTATAGGTGCCGCTAAAGGCCTCTTCGCCGCCCTCGACGGGAAACGTCACGCCGTAAACCTCGACACGGAAAAAGCCGCCGGCAGGCGCCGTCTCGCCAAAGTCAATCTTGAGCGTCTGGCCGTCAGCCTTGCACGTGGGCTTCATGGGCGTACGATCCATGAGGTCCTCGCCCGAGAGCATCGTCAATCGCGTGTCATCGGTACCAAACGTCGTGCCGTCGACAAACGTCAAAGAAAGACCGCTCAGCTCCTCGTCGGCATCGGCCTGAACTTCCCAGGTAATGCGCGTCTCGGTGCCGCCGACCACAGCGCTGCCCGAACCGGTGTTGGGTCGGGCGGTAATCTTTGCGGTCTCAAGCGCCTGGGCGGTCGTGGGCGCATATGCCCCCGCGCACACCAGCGCGAGCGCCACGGCCATGACGCAGACTAGCTTTTGGAGCAAGGCGGGCAGTGGAAAACACTGCTCTGCGGCCCCTTTGTTCAGTCGAGACAAGGTGGCTCCTATCGTAGAAGTTGCCGGCAAAACGAGACGGAAACGCTCTCCGTCGAGAGAAGCGCAAAGGCCCTCTCCGCAAAACGGAAAGGGCCTACGCGCAATCAAGCATCTATTTACTTGATGTTGTACTTAGCCATGAGGGCGTCAACGGTACCGTCGTCAGTCAGGTCCTTGATGGCCTGGTTGATATCGTCCTTGAGCTTGGTGTTGCCCTGGTTGATGGCGATGGCGTACTCCTCGCCGGTGCTGATCTGCTTAATGGTCTGGCAGGTGTTGAACTGCTCGGCGGTCAGCTGGCTGGCAACGGAGCGGTTGGTGACTACGGCGTCGCCCTTATCGGACTGCAGGGCGCTGAAGCACTCGGTGGCGTCCTTGTAGGGGACAATCTTGGCCTTGGGGAAGTTCTCCTGGGCAAAGGACTCGGCGGTCGAGCCAGACTGGACGATGATGGTAGCGTCGGCGTTGTTGAGCTTCTCGCTGTAGTTGTCGGCCGTGATGTCGGTGTTATCGACCTTGGTCACGATAGCCTGATCGTCCATGTAGTAGGAATCGGAGAAAGTGACTTCCTTCTCACGCTCGGGCGTGTCGGTGATAGCCGCGATGGAGACGTCATACTTAGCGCCCGAAGCGACGCCCGGAACCAACGTGTCAAAGTCATTGTTGACATACTCGACATCCAGGCCCAGCTTGTCGCCGATAGCCTTGATGAGCTCAAGGTCAAAGCCCTGATAATCGCCGTTGTCATCCTTGTACTCAAACGGAGCGTACTCGGCAGAGGTGCCGACGGTCAGCGTACCGTCCTTGACGAGCGCGTACTCCTTGGAACCGTCGACCTTCTCGACCTTAGCGTCGTCAGAGCTGCTGGAACTGGCATCAGAACCAGAGGTGGCGTTGGACGAGCCGCAGCCCGTCAGAGCAAGGGCGAGCGCCATAGCACCCGTGGCGGCAAATGCGCCAAGCTTCTTCAGCTTCATAATCAGTCTCCTTCCAATGACCCCACGTGATTCAGGGGTCTGCAAAAACTGAGGGTTATTATGCACCCGCTTGGAAGAATCTGCAATTAGAAAACTGATTGAAACAAACCCATAACGTGAATGGAGCACTCCACTTTATGACAGTCATCACTGCTGCAATGACCTTAACAATTTGATTTCAGCCGCATAACCTGCAAGTTCGTTCGGTGTCTCCAAAATGAATGGCAATGCGCGCAAGCGGCCATTCGATACAATATTCTGCATAACCTGCATACCGCCGCCAAACTCTTCGCTACCCAGGTAGCCCTTACCGATGCATTCGTGGCGGTCCTTATGGGCGCCGCAGGGGTTCTTGGAGTCATTGATATGCACGGCGCGCAGGCGCTCGATACCCACCACACGATCGAACTCGTCGAGCACGCCTTCAAGATCGTGGACGATGTCGTAGCCGGCGTCATTCACATGGCAGGTGTCCAAGCAAACGCCCAACTTGGCCGACAGCTCGGGACACTTGTCGGCAACGCCCTGGATGATGAGTGCCAGTTCCTCAAAGCTGCGGCCCACCTCGGTGCCCTTGCCGGCCATGGTCTCGAGCAGCACCGTCGTCTGTTGGCCCTCAAACATCACCTGGCACAGGGTGTCGACGATCATCTGAATGCCGGCGTCGGAGCCCTGCCCCACATGCGCACCGGGATGGAAGTTGTAGTAGTTGCCGGGCAGCGCTTCCATGCGCCGCAGGTCCTCCGCCATGGCCTCCAAGGTAAACTCGCGCGCCCGCTCTTTGGCCGAGCAGGGGTTATAGGTATACGGGGCATGAGCCACAAGCGGGCCAAAATCGTTCTGTTCCATAAGCTCGCGCAGGGCGGCCACGTCATCCATGTCAAGGTCTTTCGCCTTGCCGCCGCGCGGGTTGCGCGTAAAGAATGCAAAGGTATTGGCGCCAATTGACAACGCCGTCTCCCCCATCGCCCGATAGCCCTTCGTCGTGGATAGATGACATCCGATCGTCAGCATCCCCAGCTCCCCCTCATCAGTTGCGGTGAAATAGTTCCTGTCGATGCCTTATTCTGCCGCAAACAGGAACTATTCCACCGCAAGTTATAAAAGGGGCATCAGAGATGCTGGCCACCGAGCACTACGGCTACGGGCGCCGGCGTCATGATCCCTCACGCGTCAGCGCCAGGTCCTAGAGGGCTAGACGGATTGCATCGATAATGCGCGCGCAGCGCTGTGTGGCGGCAAGGGGCATGACGGGGCTCTCGTGTTTCCCCGCCCGGATGAGCTGGGTCGCATGCTGGATTTCGCCGTAGAAATCATCGACCTCAAACGGGGCATTTATTTCGAGCATTCGTCCGTCGGAGTACTTCACATGGGCGAGCTCGGGGCGATGGAGGCGCTCGATTTCCAACGAACCCCGCTCGCAGGCAATCGTTAAGCGGCTTTCATATGCTGCTTTGCCGTCACACACCATATGAATGGGTATACCGCCGACGCTCATATGGACCTCGTCGGCCCAATCGACGCGGCCGCCCGATACGTCACGCCAGCGAACTTCATGGGACGAAACCTCGCACGCGCCCGCGAGCAAATCCTCAAACCAACCGACCGCATAGCAGCCCATGTCATATAGACAGCCACCCTGCAATGGGTCGAGCAGATAACTCGAAGGGGGCTCACCATAATCGAGTTTTTGCACGCTTTCAATCGAGACGATACGGCCGAGCTCGCCAGACGCAAGCAAGCCCTTCACGCGAGTACGCATCGGACAAAACCGATTTTTCATCGCCTCCATAAACAGCACGCCGCGCTCGCGAGAGGTGGAGGCAATCGAGAGAGCCTCTTCTTCGTTCAAAACGGCCGGCTTTTCGCACAGCACGGCCTTTCCCGCGCGCAGTGCCCGACAGACCCAATGCGCATGCATGCCATGTGGAAGAGCCAAGTAGATTACGTCGACATCGGGGTCGGCAATCAGCGCATCATAAGCCGCATCGCCGCTATCGTCAGCCGTGGCATAACTGTGCGCGGCATCAATCGAAAACGCTCGGCAAAATTCCTCGACATGTGCAGGAGTGCGGCCGGCCGCAGCCACCAGCCGTGCCCCGTCGACCTTCTTGAGCGACGATGCAAATCGATGAGAAATGCGTCCAGCGCCCAAAACGCCCCAACGAACCTCACGCAAATCATCACATGAATCCCGATGGCCCACGACAGCCCCCTTCAGTTGCGGTGAAATAGTTCCTGTCGATGCCTTATTCTGCCGCAAGCAGGAACTATTCCACCGCAAGTTATAAAAGGGTCACGAGGAGCGCGTTTTGCCGAAGGCCTTAAGCACCGCCGTCACGGGGCCAGGCTGAAAACGGCGGCGTACGTCGTCCAAGCGCCCGGGGATATCGATGTGCTGCGGGCAATGCCGCGCGCATTTGCCGCACTTGACGCAATTGCTCACCAGCTTGGGCTCGTTCGTCCGCACCGCGCTCGCCGTAAAGTATTGAGACAGCCCCGTAAACCAGCTGTGCGCATAGCTTGCGTTGTAGGCAGCAAAACACCCAGGGATATTGATGCCTTTAGGACACGGCATACAATAGCCGCATCCCGTGCAGGGCACGCGATTCGATTTTTCAAACTCCCTCAGCACGCGTGCGATGGCATCGAGCTGAGCAGCCGTCATCGAATCCGGCAGGGCCCGATCGGCCAACGCCGCGTTCTCATCCACTTGCGCGGTATCGGTCATACCCGAAAGCAGCATCGTCACCTGAGGATGGTTCCACACCCACGAAAGCCCCCAGGCGGCCGGAGTGCGCAAATGCGGGTCACGGGCGCCATCGAGCACAGCGCGTGCCCGCGGCGGAAGTTTGCCCGCTAGACGACCGCCCAGCAGTGGCTCCATCACAAACACCGCAAGACCGCGCTCCGCAGCCGCCATGAGTCCTGCCGTTCCCGCTTGGTAACGCTCGCCGGCATAGTTGTACTGGATCTGGCAAAAATCCCAGTCATATGCGTCAAGCACCGTCAGGAAATCCGCCGCGCTGCCGTGATACGAAAAACCAATCTGGCGAATGCGCCCCGCCGCCTTTTGACGCGCGATCCAGTCCTCGATGCCCAACGCCACCACACGTTCCCACTGGGCGGGCGAGGTAA
>URTB01000063.1 GCA_900550595.1 uncultured Collinsella sp. | reverse complement strand
TAATCAGGTCAAAGCGACGACGCTTACGAGGATTAGCCCAAATGCTCGACAAGCGTAGGAGCTGCGGTTTATAGATAAATCCAATGCTCAGCAAAATAGCCTGCGCCGGAAAGAACAGAGCATTAAAGTACAGCTGATATTTGTATGCCAGCGTGCCTTCCATCACAAACTTGGGCATGCTCTCAATTAGGTTGAACAGGAACAGTGCGCCAAAGAGCGGGGCGCACTGGACAAACAGGTGGCCGACCTCGCGCAGACTCACGCGACGCGATTTTTCGGTTTCGAGCAGGGCCAGCGGCGCGGTGACCAGCACGAGCGAGACGATGGCGGTGACACCCATGGCCATGGCCGCGATGGGCATGCTGCGCGTAAGGAACAGCGCCACGCTAAAGACCGCGATGACGCCGACGGAGCGCAGCGTTTGGCTCATGCCGGCCAGGTAGAGTTTATCGGCCTGCTGCAGGCGGCCCTCGTACACGTCCGCCACGCCGTCGATCACCTTATACAGGTAGACGCCCAGGCCGATCGTTGCCATCTGCGCGTCGTAGCCGCGGGCACTGCTGTATGCAAGGCCGCAGGCCAGCGCGAATGCTCCGCAAAGCCAGCGGTTGAGCTGGTAGGAGGCAAAGGACGCCTTCTCGTCGATGTCCGAGACCTGGAAATTGCGCACGCCGTAGTTGCACGCGATCATGATGAGTGTGCCGGTGACAAAGGCGATGGAGAACTTACCGGCTTCCTCGGCGCCCACAAGCTGCGTGGACACGATGGTGAGCAGCGGAAACGCGAAGCCCCACACGGCGGTGCCCAGGGTATTCCAGAGATAGTCGCGGCGGGTGGCGTGTTCCTCGTATTCGGCTTCCTGCGTGGAGAAGCCGCCGCCGTAGACAGCGCCGAGCAGGCGGTTCCACCAGGCGTTCACCATGCGGCGGACGGGGCCGGGCTCGCGATCGCACTCGCGCCGGCGACGTGTGGCTTGGCCGCTATTGGGCCCGCCGGCGTTGCGCTGGCTCAGCTCCTGGATGCGTGCGAGCTCCTCGGCCGTGTGGGAGGCAGGGAAGAGGCCGTTCTCGATGCGTCCGCCTTGGGCCTTTGCAGTGTCGCTGCTCGCTACGGCGGGGTCGGCGACGCCATTGCGGCGGGCGATGGCGCGGCGAATATTATCGAGAGGCGAGATGCTCAAGGCGGAGTCCTTTCTATTGCTGCGCTCTAGTATAGACACGACGGCGTTTGCTCGTGTTTTTGAACAGGTTGTTCAATATTGTAGGCGGTGCCATTCAGTAGTCGGCACTTAGGGACGCTCCTTATGTGCCGACACTTTGGGAGCGTCCCTAAGTGCCGGCATCTGGGGACACTCCTTGGTTATTGCCTGTTCAAGAGCGTCCCCAATGGCTAGGCCGCTTGCCTGTGATTTTTGACCGTTGGGCGGGCGCTTCGCCGTTGCCGCAAAAACGTTTTTGCATATCGGGTACAACGGGCTTTACGTGAGTAAAGTGCGCGCCGCGTCCACGTGTCGCGTTTTTAAAGGAGGCCCCATGCCTGGTATTACCCCTGCAGAAGTTCTGTCCAACTTTGGTATTACGCTGGTCGAAGATCCCGCCGAGAATCAGCCCCGCCTGCTGGTCGATCTACCCGCCGCGGAGCTCGTCGAGTACGCTATCCGCCGCGAAGAAGGTCGCATGGCATCCAACGGCGCGCTGGTGATCGAGACGGGGGAGCGCACCGGCCGTTCCCCCAATGACCGCTTTATCGTCGACACCCCCGATGTTCACGACAAGATCGCCTGGGGCGCCGTCAACCGCCCGCTTTCGATCGAGAGCTACGAGACCATCAAGGCCGGTATTGTCGACTACCTCAACGAGCGCGACGTGTTCGTCACCCGCGGCATGGCCGGCACCGACCGCAACCATACGCGTCGCCTGCTCGTCGCCTGCGAGCGTGCCAGCCAGGCGCTGTTCATTAAGCAAATGCTCGCCCGTCCGCTCGCCCGCGAAATCGCGCGCACCGGCGAGCCGGACTTCTGCGTGCTCGCCGCGCCGGGCTACCAGTGCGATCCCGCCATTAAGGGCCTCAACTCCAGCGCCGCCGTGGTCATTAACTTCCAGGAGCGCGTGATTCTGGTTGCCGGCACCGGTTACTCCGGCGAAATCAAAAAGTCCATCTTCAGCGTCATGAATTACCTACTGCCCGTCGAGGACGACGTGCTACCCATGCACTGCTCGGCCAGCATGGATCCCGTCACGCACGAGACGGCCGTGTTCTTTGGCCTTTCCGGCACGGGCAAGACCACGCTTTCGGCCAACCCCACGCGCCTGCTGATCGGCGACGACGAGCACGGCTGGTCCGACATGGGCATCTTCAACATCGAGGGAGGCTGCTATGCCAAGTGCGAGGGCCTGGACGCGTTCCATGAGCCCGAGATCTTCAACGCCGTCCGCTTTGGCGCCATCTGCGAAAACGTGGTGCTCGATGAGAATCGCAAGCCTAACTATGATGATGTCTCGATCACGCACAACACGCGCGTGGCCTATCCCGTCGAGCATATCCCCAACGCGTGGACCAAGGGTATGGGCACCACCCCGAGCGTCGTGCTGTTTTTGACCTGCGATGCCTTTGGCGTGCTGCCGCCTATCTCGCGCCTGACGGCCGATGCCGCCATGTATCACTTTGTGACGGGCTTCACCGCCAAGATCCCCGGCACCGAGGTCGGCGTCACCGAGCCCACGCCCACGTTCTCCTCGCTGTTTGGCGAGCCGTTTATGCCGCTCGATCCCATGGTCTATGCCAAGATGCTCGGCGAGCGTATCGCCGACGGACGCACCCGCGTCTATCTGGTCAACACCGGCTGGATTGGTGGCGGTTATGGCGTGGGCCATCGAATCGAGCTTGCATACACGCGCGCCCTGGTGGCCCGCGCCCTCGACGGCACCATCGAGGACAGCGAGTTCGTGCACGACGATATCTTTAACGTCGACATTCCCACCACGTGCCACGGTGTGCCCGACGGCATCCTGGTGCCGCGCCAGTACTGGCAGAGCACCGCGCGCTACGACGAGGCTGCGCACAACCTGGCGGTGATGTTTGAGGAGAACTTCGAGAAGAAGTACTCGCACCTGCCCGAGTCCGTCAAAGCCGCCGGCCCGCACGCCCAGGTGTCCGCCGAGGCCCGTCATCGCGGCCGCGGGTTGCTGGGACTCCGCCGCTAGCGCCGCCTTAGACCCAAAACCACCACGAAGGGGACAGGCACCTTTGTGGTGGTTTTGCTCGCGCGGATGACTCAGGTTACAATACGCCTGACATATCGTCCCCTTCTCCGGATGGGGACAGCGCAAGCGCTCTTGTGACGGCACCGTAGGACTTTGAAGGTGGCCGTTGTAAGGGCGCTTTTTGTTTAGGTGCCCTCGCTCGGGCGCGCACAATGAAGGGAGAGCGTATGAAGGGCTTTGTTGCCGAGGATTCATTTTGGGAGCTGTTTCCTCAGGCGGCGGTCGGTGTTGTGGTCGTGGAGGGTATGAAGCCCGCGGCCCAGATACCTCAAGAGGATGTGGACGCGATAGCGGCGCTGCTCGACCGTGCCAATATCGATGCGGAGCGTCATCTGACCAGCGATACAATCAGCGAGAACGCACCGGTCAAGGCATGGCGCGAGGCCTATCGTCTGTTCAAGACCAAAAAGGGCGCGCGCTGTTCAATCGAGAACCTGCTCAAGCGCGTGCTCAAGGGCAAGCCGGTGGGCCACATTACGCCCGCGGTGGATATCTATAACACGGTGTCGCTGTCCTATGCACTGCCCGTGGGAGGCGAGGATCTGCATGCGATTGAGGGGGACCTTCGCTTGAAGGTGACCGACGGCGGGGATGCGTTCCTGCCGCTTGGCGAGGAAGCGGACGACCCGACGCTGCCCGGCGAGCTCGCCTACATTGACGATGCGGGCGCCGTGTGCCGCTGCTGGAACTGGCGCGATGGCGTTCGCACGGCGCTGTCCGATAATTCGGCCGATGCGTTCCTGGCGATTGAGTGCGTGGAGTCCGAGCGGATGGGGGATTGCCAGGCCGCCATCGACCGTCTTGCCGAGCTGCTCGAGCGCTATCTGGGAGCGACGGTTGTCGTTAAGACGCTTGTGACCCATGACAATCCTTGCGTGGAGCTGTAGCGGCGCCTAGAACCTATTGATGCCCCAAACCACCACAAAGGTGCCTGTCCCCTTTGTGGTGGTTTTTATGTTGATGGGTTAACAAATAAGGAACGCAGGGCTGGCGGCCGCTGGGTACGGCTAAGATGTTTACCCGTTAGCATTATGCAAGCGAAAGGCGGTCGTCTCCCATGCAACAGAGCGACGAGACACGTTTCGAGGACTTTGTCGGACTGATCAGCGGACTCTACAAGGAGATTCAGCGCATTAAGACATCTGAGGGCGCAAGGTTGGGCCTTAAGGGCTCCGACATCATGTGCCTGTACTATCTTGAGCGCAGCAAAGACGGCCTGACTGGCGCCGACCTCGCCCGCATGGCAGGCGTGACTCGTGCTGCCGTCTCGCGCACGCTGGCGCATCTGGAGGAGGGCGGCTACGTCGAGGTCGACGATTCGGCCGACGCCGCCGTTAAGTATCGCGCCCCGGTTCGCCTGACCACGTTGGGCGGCGAGAGCATGAACGAGGCCGATTGCATTATTCGTGAAGTGCTCGACACCACCGGTAAGGCCATGGGCGTGGAGCAGCGTGAGCAGATGTATGCATCGCTGCGTACGATTCTCAACACCTTGCGCGAGCTGTAGGGCCACCAAGGCATTTGCTTCCCATTAACAACTGCATCGTCCCGTTTAAGCGCGTATACCGTGCCGGGGCATTGCTGTCAAAATTCCCTGCGCGGGACCTGCGCAAGAAAGGATTCGCTATGTCCGTCCGCATTATTACCGATTCCGCAAGCGATATGTCGCCGGCCGAGCACCCGGCACTGGACGTTTTGCCGCTGTCCGTTACCTTTGGCACCGATGTGTACATGGATGGCGTCGACATCGATCACCAGCGCTTTTACGAGATGCTCGTGGAGCGCGATGAGCTGCCCAAGACCGGCCAGGTCAACCCGTACGCGTTCTCGCAGGCTATCGCCGAGATTCGTGAAGCCGGCGATGAGGCTGTGATTATTACCGTGGGCGCTAAGCTTTCGGGCACCAATCAGAGTGCCCGTACCGCACTTGCCGAGGCACCGGGCGGCGACGTGTTCGTGGTTGATAGCAACAACGTCACCCTGGGCGAGCGCGTCCTGGTCGAGTATGCGCTGCGCTTGGTGGACGAGGGCCGTAGCGCGGCCCAGATCGCGGCGGCGGTCGAGGCCGTGCGCGACCGCGTGGTGGTTATCGGCCTGCTCGAGACGCTGGAGTACCTGGTGCGCGGCGGTCGCCTGTCTGCTGCTGCCGGCGCCGTGGGTACGCTGCTCAACGTAAAGCCCGTGGTAGCTGCCGAGGACGGTCTGATTGTGCAGCTGGGAAAGGCGCGCGGTTCCAAGAACGGCCGCAACCTGCTGAACCAAAAGGTCGAAAAGGCGGGCGGCATCGACTTTTCCATGCCGCTGGCGCTCGGCTATACGGGCCTTTCGGATGCGGTGCTCAAGAAGTATATCGAGGACAGCGCGGCACTGTGGGCTGGCCACACCGAGGGCGAGCTGCCCGTTCACACCATCGGTGCCACCATCGGTACCCACGTAGGCCCCGGTGCCGTAGCCGTAGCCTTCTTCCAGCCCGCCAACTAACCAACCTGCCAACAAATGATCCCTTGGGGACGGAGGAAAACGGATCATCGACCGCACGGAGGCCGCGAATGATCCGTTTTCCTCCGTCCCCAAGGGATCATTTCTTTATGCTGTTAATGCGGAGAAGGGAGCGAGCGATGGCGTCTGAGGGCTTTTTTGAACGGGTGTACGAGGTGGTCGAGCAGATCCCCGAGGGGATGGTCGCCACGTACGGTCAGGTGGCGCTGCTCGCCGGTCGCGCGCGAAGTGCGCGGTACGTGGGGTATGCCCTGCACAGCAATCCGCGCCCCGGCGAGATTCCCTGCCATCGCGTGGTGTTTGCCGACGGGCGCATATGCGAGGGTTTTGCTTTTGGCGGTCCCGATGCTCAACGTGAGCTTTTGCTAGGGGAGGGTGTGGCGTTTAAGGACGACATGCACGTAGACTTGGCCGCCTGTCGCTGGCCAGCAGGGTTCTAGCGGCTCTACTGTGGCCAAAACCGCCACAAAGGTGCCTGTCCCCTTTGCGGCGGTTTTCCGTTGTAGGTTTACCGGGGCTAACTTATGGAGAAGCTAAGGCGGCTCATATTTATGCTGCAAAGTAAACCACGGTGAACTATATTGTATTCAGCAACGGAGCAGGCAATAGGCGATGAAAAAGCCTGCCCTGTTGAGTTTGATTCGCATCCCTCCCCTCTGTGCGATTCAACGGTGTACTTCGGGAACGGGCCCGCTGGCAACTGACTGCCGGCGGGCCCGTTCCCGTTTGTCGGGGGAGTGCGATGGGCGGAGCCGAACCGGTCGGGCACCAAAAAAGGCGGACGCCGTAGCGCCCGCCCTATAGCAATCGAAAGTTCAAGCCAGCAGGTCGGTCTAGTACACCATGCCCATGGCGTCCCGAACCTCGGCCAGGGTCTGCTCGGCGATCTCGTTGGCGCGACGGTTGCCCTCGTGCAGCACGTCCTTCACGTAGTCCAGATCGTTCTCGTAGCGCTGACGACGCTCGCGGATCGGCGCGAAGTACTCGTTGACGGCCTCGGTCACGTACTTCTTGAGCTGGCCGGAGCCGCCCATGCCAATCTCCTCGGCAATCTCGACCTCGGAACGGCCGGTGCAGATCGCGGCGGTCGAAAGCAGGCCGGAAACGCCGGGGCGGTTCTCGGGATCAAACGTGATCATGCGCTCGGAGTCGGTCTGGCTCTTCTTGATGCGCTTGGCCGTCTCCTCGGCGGTCATCGAGATGTTGATGGCGTTGCCGTAGCTCTTGCTCATCTTGCGACCGTCCAGGCCGGGCAGCAGCGGGGTCTCGGACAGCAGTGCGTCGACCTCGGGGAACACCTTGCCGTAGCGGTTGTTAAAGCGGCGGGCGATGGTGCGGGTGAGCTCGATGTGCGGCAGCTGGTCGCGGCCGACGGGCACCACATTGCCCTTGCAGAACAGGATGTCGCAGGCCTGGTGCACCGGGTAGGTGAGCAGAAGGCCGGTGAGCTCGTGGCCCGAGGCCTCCATCTCGGCCTTGACGGTGGGGTTGCGCGCCAGCTCGGCCTCGGAGACCAGCGACAGGAACGGCAGCATGAGCTGGTTGGCGGCGGGCACGGCGGAGTGCGCGTAGATCATGGTCTTGTCGGGGTCGATGCCGCAGGCAAGGTAGTCCATGACCATGTTGTACACGTTGTCCTGGATGTGCTCGGTGGTGTCGCGGTCGGTGATGACCTGGTAGTCGGCGATGAGCACGTTGGTCTTGGCGCCCATGTTCTGCAGCTCAACGCGGCCCTTGAGGGTGCCAAAGTAGTGGCCCAGGTGCAGGCGGCCGGTGGGGCGGTCGCCGGTAAGCATGGTGAACTTCTCGGGCGTCTTGGCCAGGCCCTCGCGAATGGCGTTGCTCTTTTGCAACGCGACTTCGTAGCTGTTCTCGTTTGGCATGATTGCTCCTAACGTATGTTCATGGGTCAAGATGATAACGCGTTTATTGAAGGGGCGGGTCGTAAGTAGGCGAGGGGCGGGAG
>URTB01000062.1 GCA_900550595.1 uncultured Collinsella sp. | reverse complement strand
GCTCTTGGTCACTCGTAGGGCAAAAGCCAGAGTTTGTAGCACTCTATCACAAGCGGTAGCTACTGTCGCAGGGTAAAGCTAATAGATATTGCATATGCACAAAAATGACTACCGCTCTTGCGCGGCTGTACAAAGTTGGCGGTTTGCCTGCAGTTTATACACGTTCTGGAAATGCATAAACGTATGGATAAGCTGTTCTATATATCGAATACTCTAACCTATCGGAGTTGTGTGCTTTTCCTGCATAAAGTAATGGTTTGTGCACGTCAGCGTGGTATTCTTAACATACACAAATTCGTATAAGTTGGAGGTAGCATGTTCTCAATCGGTCAACACGTCATTCATCCGGGTCAGGGAGTCTGCACCGTCGTCGGTTTTAGGGACGACACGCCACAGCCCATGTTGCTGCTCGAGACCAAGCAGGGACATGCGCAGACGATTCTCATGTACCCCGTGGCGCAGGCCGACCGTCTGCATGCCGCTATCTCCCAGCAAGATGCAGAGCACCTGCTGAGCCACTACGATGAGTTGGAGTGCGACACCTTTACCGAGCGCAACAGCTCGCTCGAGGAGACGCACTTTAAGCAGCAGCTCAAGCTGGGCGCGCCCGAGACGGTTCGCGTGGCAAAAACCATGATGCACCGTATTCGCCAGGCCGAGGAAGCAGATAAAAAGCCCAGCTCCTACTACATGCGCGTACTCAAGGAAGCCAAGCGCCGCTCCATCGAGGAGTTCGCCGTGGCCCTGGGCGTCACCGAAGAGGCCGCCGAAGCCCGCCTAGCCCAAGCCGCCCTCAACTAACCTGCCCACGCCAAAACCACCACAAAGGGGACAGGCACCTTTGTGGTGGTTTTTTCGTTCTAGTCGTTCTAGTAGTATTCATTCTTAGCGATACCTACGAACACAAGGAGTCTTTTATGGCAGAGCTGCTTTCCGCCGGAATCACCCGCGACCGTGCGTTCGAATTGCTCAACGAGCACAACAAAGACCCGTTCCACATCACCCACGGCGAAACGGTCGAGGGCACTATGCGCTACTTTGCGCGCGAGTTCGACCCCGAGAACGAGGAGTTTTGGGGCATCGTCGGCCTGCTGCACGACTTGGATTGGGAGGAGCATGAGGACGACCCCATGAACCACACCATCTATGCCGCCGAGATTCTCGAGGGTGAGGGTGCGACTCCCGAGCTTATCCGTGCCATCCAGACGCACACGTCCGATTTCAACTCTTCGCTGCCCAAGCCCGAGCTGCAGATGGAAAAGATCCTGTTTGCCTGCGATGAGCTCACCGGCCTGATCGGCGCCGCCGTCATCATGCGCCCGAGCAAGAGCGTCATGGACTTTACGACCAAGTCGCTCAAGAAGAAGTTCAAGGACAAGCGCTTTGCCGCCGGCTGCTCGCGCGACGTGATTTCGCAGGGCGCTGAGATGCTGGGTTGGGAGCTCCCCGAGCTCTTCGACCGTACCATCGCGGCCATGCAGTCCTTCGCGCCCGATCGCGATACCTCCCAGGCCTAACCGCCCACGCCACCTATAACCACCACAAAGGGGACAGGCACCTTTGTGGTGGTTTTTCGTTTGCGAGAGGTTTAGGGGCGAACCTGACCGGTGCCGCGGAGCTTGTATTTGTAGGTGGTGAGGGCCTCGGCGCCGAAGGGGCCGCGAGCGTGGAGCTTTTGGGTCGAGATGCCGATCTCGGCACCCAGGCCAAACTCGCCGCCGTCGGTGAAGCGCGTGCTGGCGTTGGCGTACACGGCCGAGGCATCGACCGCATCCAGGAAGCACTCGCAAGCATCCGTGTCCTCGGCAACGATGGCCTCGGAGTGCATCGTGCCGTAGCGGTTGATGTGTGCGATGGCCTCGTCCTCGTTTGCCACGACCTTCACGCTCATCTCGAGAGCCAGGTACTCGCGACCCCAGTCCTCCTCAGTCGCGGCGACGTAGTCATCACCCTCGGCAAGCCCGGCATCGGCGCATGCGGCGCAGGTTGCCTCGTCGCCGTGAATGAACACGCCGTGGTCATGCAGCACGGCCACGACCGCAGGCAAAAACGCATCGGCCACAGCACGGTCGACCAGCAGCGACTCGGCGGCATTGCACACGCCTACGCGCTGGGTCTTGGCATTAACGATAATGTTGAGTGCCTTGTCAAAGTCGGCGGATTCATGCACGTAGATGTGGCAGTTGCCCGTACCCGTCTCGATCACCGGCACGAGCGACTCGCGCACGCAGCGCTGAATCAGCCCTGCACCGCCGCGCGGAATGAGCACATCGACGATACCGCGGAGCTTCATGAGCTCGCCAGTGGCCTCGCGGTCGGTGGACTCGATCATCGACACGGCCTCGCGCGGGAAGCCCTTGGCCTCGAGCGCATCGGCCAGCAGCTCGGCGATCATGGCGCACGAGTGATAGGCCAGCGAACCGCCGCGCAGAATGCAGGCGTTGCCAGTGCGGATGCAGATGCCCGCAGCATCGGCCGTCACGTTGGGACGCGCCTCATACACCATGGCGACCAAGCCCAGCGGCACGCTCACGCGGGTCAGATCCACGCCGCTTGCAAGCACGCGGTGGTCTAGTACGCGGCCGACAGGATCGGGCAGCTCAGCGAGCTTCTCCAGGCCGGCGGCCATGCCCTCGACGCGCTCGGGCGTCAGCAGCAGACGGTCGAGAAGCCCCGCCGAGGTGCCCGCATCACGCGCCGCGGACATATCGAGCTCATTGGCGGCAACGATGGAATCGACGCCGTCGCGCAGCGCCGCGGCCATGGCGCGCACGGCCTCCTGGCGCTGGACATCGCTCGCCGTGGCAAGCGCGCCCGAAGCGGCCTTGGCCTCAACGGCAAGATCGTGAACGTAGGTGGCTATATCGACCGACATGAACGGCCCTTTCTCTTAGATGTTTGCCAACCATGGTAGCCGATTTGCACGCATCCTCGCAGACGGCGGTAGAATTGGTCAACCCGAAACACCGCAACGAATGGAAGCATCACATGGCGCTCATCACTTCGTACCACGTCCCCGGCCTCTACGTCGAGGACCACAGCATCGACGTCCCCCTCGACTGGCGCGGCCTGGAGCCCATGCTTTTGGCCGTCGGCAGTACCATGCGCCGCGGCGCAATGCCGGCGCCCATCGCCGGTGCACCCGAAAGCATCAAGCTCTTCTACCGCGTGGTTTGCGCGCCCGACCGCATTAACGACGACTTGCCGCTCCTCCTCTTTTTGCAGGGCGGCCCCGGCGGCGAGAGCCCGCGTCCGCTGTCGCCCACAAGCGATGGCTGGATCGAGGAGGCCGTCAAGCATTTCCGCGTCGTGCTGCCCGACCAGCGAGGTATCGGGCGCAGCAGCTGCGTAGACGGGCGTACGATCGCGGCTCTGGGCGATCGCGCCGAGGCAGCAGGAGCCGATGCCGCACGCTCGCAGGCGGACTTTCTCAAGCGCCACCTCGCCAGTTCCATCGTGCGCGACTTTGAGTACCTGCGCCTGGTGGGCTTTGGCGGCAAGCCCTGGGTCACACTCGGGCAGAGCTACGGCGGCTTTTTGACGTTGAGCTATCTATCGCTTTTCCCCGAGGGCGTAACGGCAAGCTTTACCTGCGGCGGCATTCCGCACGTGCCGGCGAGCGCCAGCGAGGTCTACGCGCACACCTTCCCGCGCATGGCGGCCAAGACCCAGCAGTATTATGACCGCTACCCCGCCGACGTCGAACGCGTGGCGGCCCTGGCAGATGCCCTCGAGGAGCAAAAGCCCGCACTGCCCGACGGCTCGCCGATGACGGTCGAGCGCCTACAGCTCATGGGCAGCGACTTTGGCATGAAGCCGAGCTTTGAGCGCATGCACTGGATTATCGACCACGCGTTTGTTGATGGCGACGGTACGTTGAGCTGCGGTTCCTCGGTATCCGACAGCTTTTTGATGCACGCCTTCGAGCGCACCAGCACACGCACGAATCCGCTGTACTGGACGCTGCAGGAGTTCATCTACGCCGATGGCGACACCATGCCCATCCGCTGGGCCGCGGCAGAAGAGAAGGCACACCGCGCCGAGTTCGACACGCTCGCGCGCCCGCTCATGTTTACCGGCGAGGCCATGTTCCCGTGGATGTTTGAGCAGATGCCTGAGCTCAAGCCCTTCAAGCTCGCCATGGATCTGCTGATGGAAGACACCAGCTGGGACAAGATCTACGACCCGCAGCGCCTGGCGTGCAACGAGGTGCCACTCCAGGCCGCCGTGTACTTCGATGACATGTACGTGGATTCGGGTCTGCAGCTCGACACGCTCAGCCGCGTGGGCAACTCGCATGCCTGGGTGACGAACGAGTTTGAGCACGACGGCCTGCACGGTAGCGTGGTGTTCAAGCACCTCTTCGGCGAAGCCCTCAACCGCGGAGACCTGCGCCGGATCTTCTAGCGAAGGAGTGTCCCCGCCTGCCGGCACAAAAGGAACGTCCCCAAGTGCCAGGTTAATGAAGTCATTGCAGAAAGAGGACGGAAAGCGAAAACACCCCTAAGCGAGCAAGGTGACGTGAAAGAGGAGGGCATTGACCTTTTGGTCATGCCCGACGATTGAACGTCAGATTGCCGCTTAGGGGCGTTTGCAGCGTCAATTGGTTAGGCGAAGACGATCAAATTATCTCGATGAATCGCAGGCTTTTCGGCCAGGTCAGCCAACAGACGGTTGCCGGCAATCTGGTCCTGGCGGCGTCCTGCCGCAAGTTCCAGCACGTCCGAATCGGCCTCGGCGATACCGCGGGCGACAACCATACCGCTCGGGTCACACACGTCGAGCACATCGCCCTCGGCAAACGCGCCATCGACCTCGCGAATACCCACCGCAAGCAAGGAAGAACCGCGACTGACCAGTGCCTTCGCAGCGCCGTCATCGACCGTCACCGAGCCATGCGCCTTGTCGCCCAGTGCGATCCACAGCTTGCGAGGCGCAATGTCTAGGCGCTCCGCCGGCGGATCGAACAGCGTACCCACGCTCTCGCCGCGGGCAAGGCGCACGAGCGCATCGGGCTCCTCACCCGAGCAAATCACGCTCTGAATGCCCGCCGTCATCAGAATGCGACTCGCGCGGATCTTGGT
The DNA here is from genome assembly GCA_900550595.1 of uncultured Collinsella sp. Lineage (GTDB taxonomy): Bacteria > Actinomycetota > Coriobacteriia > Coriobacteriales > Coriobacteriaceae > Collinsella. The sequence continues at coordinate 2,691 of URTB01000062.1, read as the reverse complement.
AATCATGCCGCCCGTGCCCACTGATGTAGAAGAATCGCCCGCCGAGGCGATGATCTTGGCATCAATCTTATGCACGACCGGAACAAACTCGGCCGTGGGGTCCTCATGCGGATTGGCGGTATAGAGGCCATCGATGTCCGAGAGCGTCACGCACAGATCGGCAGAAACCAGGCAGCTTACAAGCGCCGCCAGCGTGTCGTTGTCGCCAAACTTGATCTCATCGACGGTAACGGTATCGTTCTCGTTGACGACCGGCACCACGCCAAGCTCCACCAGGCGCAGCAGGGCGTCGCGCGCGTGCAGGTAAGACGTACGGCGGGCCGTGTCATGGCGCGTGAGCAGCACGAGCGAGGTGAGCAGATCGCGCGCATGAAACTCCTCGTCGTAGGCCGACGAGATAATGCACTGACCGGCCGAGGCGCAGGCCTGCAGGCTCGGCAGGTCGCCGACTGGCTTGCGGTCGAAGCCCAGCACGGGATAGCCACAGGCGATAGCGCCCGAGCTCACCACGACCAGACGCCAGCCGAGCTTGCGCAGCGCTGCGGCCTGATCGGCAAGCCCGCCGATAAAGGCGCGGTTGACCTTGCCGTCGGCGCCCACAACCGTGGACGAACCGATCTTTACCACCATCGTTTTATAAGAAGTCGTCATACGTCAAACCAATCGAATGTTGAGCAGGCGGGCGAGAAAATGATCCGTTTTCCTCCGTCCCCTTCGAATCATTTTGCCCAGGGAAAGGCAGAAGCCGCGGCCATGTTCTTGCGCACGAGCTCGTCGCGCACCTGTGCCAAGCCCTGCTCCATGCCCACAACATAAGTCTGCGGGTACAGGAAGCGCTTGTAGACCGGATCCAGATGGTCCAGTGCCCAGGTGCAACGCTCGCGTGCGTCCTCAATGCTCTCGCGCGGGGCAACGGCGCTGCCATCGCGCACGATCGGCGCCAGCAGCTCGCGATACTCGAGCTCGGACACATCGGTCACCAGCGCAGCATCGTTCACGGCCACGAGGGTATTGCCACGCGCGGCGCCCTCCCCAGACAGATGATCCTCGTCATAGATCATGTCGCAGATCGGGCCGCCAAAGCCGTCGTAATAGCGGCGCACGCGCTGCACGCCCGGGATCGTGCGCTTGTAGGGCTGCTCGGAGAGCTTAACCACCGGCGTCCACGGGTCCGCCTCGCTCGCACGGCGGGCAGAAAGCTTATACACACCGCCCAACGCCGGCTGGTCGTAGCAGGTCGCGAGCTTGGTACCCACGCCAAAGCTATCGATGGGCGCGCCCTGGTCGAGCAGCGACTGAATCGTGTACTCGTCCAGATCGTTGGAAACCGAGATCCCTACATAGGGCAAGCCCTCGGCATCAAAACGGCCGCGCACATACTTGGAGAGTTTGGCGAGGTCGCCCGAGTCGATGCGAATAGCCGACAGGCGCTCGCCCACCGCCTCCATCTCCTTGGCAACCGCAATGGCATGCTCGCAGCCCTCGCGCACATCGTAGGTGTCGATGAGCAGCGTACAGTTCTTGGGGCTCGACTTGGCAAAGGCGCGGAAGGCCTCGAGCTCGGAATCGAAGCTCATCACCCAGCTGTGCGCATGCGTGCCAAAGACGGGAATACCGTAGCGGCGCCCGGCGAGTACATTGGACGTAGAGGAGCAGCCGGCAACGTAGCTCGCGCGCGCGACGGCCAGGCCGCCATCGGGACCCTGGGCGCGGCGCAGGCCAAACTCGGCCACGGGACGGCCGTCCGCCGCCAGCACCACGCGCGCCGTCTTGGTGGCAACAAGTGTCTGGAAGCCGACGATGTTCAGCAGCGCCGTCTCGAGCAGCTGGCACTCCAGCGCGGGGCCGGTGACGCGCACCATGGGCTCGCGCGGAAAGACGAGCTCGCCCTCGGGGACGGCGTCGATATTTACATGCGCACGAAAATCGCGGAGGTAGTCGAGGAATCCAGGCTTGAACATCGCGCCGCCGGCCGGGGCCTGGAGCGAGGCGAGGTAGTCGATGTCCTCGGGCGTAAAGCGCAGGTTCTCGACCAGCTCGGGCAGCTCGGCGGTACCGCACATGACGGCGTAGGCGCTACCAAAGGGATGGTCGCGGTAAAACGCGGTAAAACAACCCTGCTCGTTGGCCTTGCCGCTCTCCCACAGGCCCTGGGCCATAGTGAGCTCGTACAGATCGGTGAGCATTGCAATGTCGGTGGGATGCGAGATGTCGGTCAAAGCCATGGGGCGACCTTTCGGATGCGTGGTACAGAATTTGAGGGTTAGACGAGGCGGACGTGCGGGCATGGAGCCCGGCGCGAACAGGTTAGTGCAGGCCCATGCTGCCGGTGATCGTGTAGACCATAAAGACGATAAACGCGATGAGGGCGAGCACGATGATGATTTTTTGAGCCGGAGCCATGCCGGGAATCTCGCCCTCGGCTGTAGGCTCCTTGGAGGTGACCATGCGCTGGGCAAAGGTCATCTCGTCACGACTCGGCTTGGGCTCGGCGGGCTTGGGATGAGCCACCTTTTTAGGTTGAGGTTTGGGTGCGGCAGGCGCAGGCTTCGCAGTGGCGGGCTTGGGCGCGGGCGCGGGCTTGCGCTCGGATGCGGCCCTCGTGGCGGCTTCCTCGGCCTTTGCGCGCTCGGCACGCAGGGCCTGTCTCTTATACACATCTGACGCTGCCGACGAATAGAGAGGTGTAGA
>URTB01000061.1 GCA_900550595.1 uncultured Collinsella sp. | reverse complement strand
CGACACGAACCGTGCAGGCGGCCATAAAGGCCACGAAGCCGATCGCCTCGCCCAGAAGGAACATGCGAAATGCCTCTCCGAACAACGCAAACACAACCAAGGTAAAGACGAGCAGGGCGATTGCCGAGACCGCCAGACTCACCATGCCCTTGAGCATGTCCGCATTCTGCTTATCGTCAAGAACCGGCTTGAGCGTAAAAACAAAGGGAAGAAAGGCGATTGCGCCCGCGATGGCGCCTGCAACGATAGCGAGCAGATCGGCTACCTGAAACACTGGCGTCCTCACTTTCCTTTTTAACGCTTCACAGAACAGTTCCCGCCAAACATTGGTGACTATTGTACGAGCCAATCGCTAAAGTACAACCGAAAAAGCATCGGTTAATACGCACCTGTTCGTTTTCTTAAGACCTTCTTTATGCCGCAGGTACGGTAACGCGTTTTTCCGTACCCTGCGGGGCGAAACGTCCGTTAACAGGGATGAGCGCGGTCGCCTTTTATTTGTCCGCGCGCACCGTTTCTTCGTATTTTCGACGTTAGCCGGTTTGGCCCAGAGACTACAGCGTGCCGTAGATGCGGTCGCCGGCATCGCCCAGGCCGGGGACGATGTAGGCGGCCTCGTTGAGGTGGTCGTCAATGGCGCAGGTATAGATATGCACGTCGGGGTCTTTCTCGGTCAGCGACTTGAGGCCCTCGGGGGCCGCGACGATGCACAGCATGCGAATGTCCTTGACACCGCGCTCGCGCAGATAGCCGATAGCCATCTCGGCAGAACCGCCCGTGGCGAGCATGGGATCGACGACCAGGCAGATACGTTGGTCGATATCCCTGGGCATCTTGCAGTAATACTCATGCGGCTCGTGGGTGACCTCGTCGCGCTCCATGCCAATGTGGCCCGCGCGGGCAGAGGGCACCAGGTCGAGGATGCCGTCGACCATGCCAAGGCCCGCGCGCAGAATGGGGACGATGGCGAGCTTCTTGCCGGCAAGCTGCTTAAACGTGGCAGTGGTGATGGGAGTCTCGACTTCGACATCCTCCATGGGCAGGTCGCGCATGGCCTCGTAGCCGTCAAAAAGCGCGAGCTCGCGCACGAGCTGGCGGAACTGGTTGGTGCCGGTCGACTTATCGCGCAGGATCGACAACTTGTGCTGGACGAGCGGATGGTCGACAAGCGTCACGCGGGACGCATCGTAGGTAACGGTCATGGGTTGATTGCCCCTTTCGTTGCGGCCGCAAAACGACCTTGCTGACATGACGCACAGCGATGTTGCCGCCGCCCGCCATGCATAAGTTTAGCGGTTTGTTGTATCGAACGCTCCGTCACAACCCTACTGAGTGGTGCTGAGCGAACGCCTGACCGCATCGTGCCAACCGTCCAGGTTGCGCTCGCGACGCTCAACGGACATATGGGGATGGAACGTCTTGACGATCTGGGCGTTTTGCTCCAGCTCCTCCAGATCCTCCCAATACCCAACCGCAAGACCCGCCAAGTACGCGGCACCGATTGCCGTGGTCTCCACCGTCTCGCATTGCAGTACAGGGATATCCAGCAAGTCTGCCTGGAACTGCATGATGAACTCGTTGCGCGAGGCACCGCCATCGACGGACAGGCGCTCAATCGAAAGACCCACATCCTGCTCCATGGCACGCAGCACGTCATAGCTCTGATAGGCCATGGACTCGCAAGCGGCGCGCACGATGGTCGCTCGAGTCGAAGCTCCAGTCAGACCGCATACGATGCCGCGGGCGTGCGCGTCCCACCAAGGTGCACCCAAGCCCGCAAAAGCGGGGACAAAGTAGCATCCCTCGTTATCGCCGATCGAGGAGGCGAGCTGTGCCGATTCGGATACGTTGGAGATGACGCCCATGTTGTCGCGCAGCCAGTTCATCGTTGAGCCGGCGGCAAAAATAGAGCCCTCGAGCGCATAGCTGACCTTGCCGTCCGCAGCGATACCGATGGTGGAGACCAGGCCATTCTTGGATTCGACGATCTCGTCGCCGGTATTCATGAGCATAAAGCAGCCCGTGCCATAGGTGTTTTTGGTCTGGCCGGGATGGAAGCAGCAGTGACCGAACAGCGACGCCTGCTGGTCGCCCGCCACACCCATGATGGGCGGCATGTTGGTCATGATGTCGCTCGCTACGCGGCCGTAGTCACCGGCGCTCCAACGGACCTCGGGCATCATGGCACGCGGGATGTCGAAGAGAGCCAGCAGGTCATCGTCCCAGTCCAGCGTATGAATATTGAAGAGCGCCGTGCGGCTGGCGTTGGTGTAGTCGGTGGCGAAGGTTTGGCCGCCGGTGAGGTTATAGATGAGCCAGGTATCGATGGTGCCAAACATGAGGTCGCCCGCTGCCGCGCTCTCGCGCGCGCCGTCGACGTTGTCGAGAATCCACTGCACCTTGGAGGCCGAGAAATACGGGTCGAGCGTAAGGCCGGTGCGGGAACGCACCAGCTCCTCGCGGCCCTGCTCGGCCAGTTTATCGATTGTCGAGGCGGTGCGGCGACACTGCCACACGATGGCGTTGTAGATAGGCTGGCCACTCACGCGGTCCCACACCACCGTGGTCTCGCGCTGGTTGGAGATACCGATGGCGGCGATGCGATCGGAATGGATGCCGCTCTTAAACTGGACCTCCATCATCACGCCGATCTGGCTGGCAAGCACCTCCGTGGGATCCTGCTCCACCCAGCCGGGGCGCGGGAAGCTGGTTTTAACGCTACGACGTGCCTGGGCGACAATGCAGCCGTACTCGTCGACGATGGTCGCGAGCACCGAGGTGGTGCCGCAGTCGAGCGCCATGATGTAGGAACCGCCAAAGTTAAACGAGGCATCTTCCATGCCCAGGCTGCCCAGATTCAACGACATCGCTTACACCTTTCTATTGCATCGGGTCGGACAGAACCCGCTCGATCTCTGATGCGGGAAGTGCGCCTTGGCGCAGGATCTGAAGCTCGCCATGCTTAAACGTCACGATGGTCGAAGCGTCGCGGCACGGGGTCTCGCCCGCGTCGACGGCCAGATCAACCCCCTCCAGAATACGGTCCTCAACGTCGGCAAAGCTTGCCGGCGCGGGCGTGCCATGCGTATTGGCGCTGGTGCAGGCAAGAGGGCTGCCGCAGGCGCGGATGAGCGCTTGCACCACGGGCGAGGCCGAAGCGCGAAGTGCCACCGTGTCGTCGGCGGCGCGCATAAAGGTCGGCACGCAGGGGGCCGCCTTGACCACGATAGTCAGGGCACCCGGCCAGCATCGTCGGGCGAGCACGCGGGCCTCATGAGGGATATCCACGCCATAGCGATCGAGTGCCTCGGCATCATCAACCAGCCAGGCGACCGTTTGCGTGAGCTCGCGCTGCTTGAGGGTAAAGATACGACGATAGCCGGTACCGAGTGCGGGGACCGCGGCGCCGTTGACGGTGACCTGCGGATCGCGCGGCCACGGCAGAGGTTCACTTGTATCTTGTGGAACGGCATCCGAGAAGACGTTGACTGCCACGGCGACACCGTAGACCGTCTCGGTTGGAATAAGCGCCAGGCCACCGCGACCGAGTAGCTCGGCCGTACGCTCGACGGCGAGCCGATGCGGCTCACGCGTTCCCTCGAATACCCGATAGACCGTCTGCATGTGTATGCCAGCCCCTTACGCTCTGGTGCAAGTTTATTTACTGTGGGGCATTCTCGCACGAAACGTTCAACCTATTTGCCCAGAGCGCATGTTGGTTTGGTGAGCGGCTCTAGTAGTCGGTGAAAGTGAGGGGGTTATTGGACTGCGACGAACTTCTTTGGCCTGCCGGCGTGGCGTTCTTGGGCGGCGTAGCGCTCGATGCTGTCTATCGTTATCATCCGACGGCCGTCGACGAGTTCAACATCGAGCTTTCCGGCTTTGACCAGCGCGGTAATCCGCGGAGCGGAAACTTTGAGGTCCAGAGCTGCGTCTTTAAATGTTCGGCACGCCGCTTCCCGAGCGTCCTCGTGGTCGATTTCGACTGAAAGGGTCACGACCTCGGCCGAGCGTTCGTACCCTGCCGGAGTCAAACCGTTGTTGAGGTCGTCGGCCAAAAACGCCATCAGTGCCTCGGTGGCATGGGCAATCGCTTCTTCGCGCGTATCGCCATCGGCAAAGGCGCCGGGAATCTGCGGGAAGCTAGCGCAGTAACCGTCGTCTTCTTTTATGAGAACGCAGTCATAGGTAAATCGCTGCCTCATTTTGCCTCCAACTACCATCCAGCTTGGCGACGAATACTTGCCCACGTGCCCTTCTTTGGTCGATCACCACCAGAACCGTTCACGGTGACAACGCGGTCACCAGAAACATACTTAGCATGACTACCGACTTGCGCGACCTTCACGAATCCATCGTGCTTGAGTAGGGCAATGATTTCCCGAAAGGTAGGAGGTTGCATGGGCCGACCTCTTTCAGCCGTCCTAATTATAAACTACTTTATAATTTTTGCTAACCAGTTAATAAATGTTACTGGCGCTGTTTGGGCTCGGTGACGATGGCTCGAACGATGCGGGGACGATCGGTAAGGTCGCGGACGATGCGCACGTCCGAGAGACCCGCCTGGCGGCAGAGCTCGGCGGCGGCGTCGAGGGCGCCCTCGTAGAGCTCGCAGGCAAACAGGCCGCCGGCGCGCAGCATATAGGGCGCCGCATTGAGCAGGCGGCGGAAGATATCGAGGCCGTCGGCACCGCCCTCGAGCGCCAAATCGGGCTCGAAGTCCTTGACCTCGTGCGGTAGCGAGCGCATGACGTCAGTCGGAATGTAGGGCGGGTTGGAGACGAGCACGTCGAAGGTGCCCCATTCCTCGCGGGGGATAGAGCTCACCAGGTTTGTGAGGTTGAAGGCGACCTCATCGGACGTAAGCCCGAGCGCGTCGCGGTTTTTGGTGGCCAGGTCGATGGCACGCGGCTCGATATCGGTAGCGGTGCAGACGACATGCCCGCGGCGCTCCCAGGCAAGGGAAAGCGAGATGCAGCCCGTGCCGCAGCCGACCTCGAGAACGCGGGCGATACGGGGCTCGACCGGAGCGGGCGCGGCGGCATCCTCCGTCAGAGACGCCTCGTGGTCGGCGCCTTCGATGGCGATGCCGTATTCGTCGAGCTCGGGCTCAGCGGCCTCCTCGGCCTCGGTCTCTGCTGCCTGCGCGGCGGCTTCCTCGGCCTCGCGATCGGCCAGTTCCTCGGCATAGGCGCGGCTGCCCAGTACATCGCTACCCAACGCCGCCTCGTCGGCAGCTGTGAGGTTGGCGGCACGGCGCTCGGCCGTCGCTCGCTCGTCGGCCAATGCGGCTTCGGCCTTGCGCGCTTGCTCGATTTCATCGTTCCAGGGCAGCTCAACGCGCTGACGGGCGGCAGCCTCGGGACTCAGCACCTCGGCATCCAGATAATTGAGGACTTCCTCGACGAGCATCTCGGTCTCGGGACGCGGAATGAGTACGCCGGGGGCACACGCGACGTCGATCATGCGGAACTGCGTGCTGCCGGTGATGTACTGCAGCGGCTCGCCCTTGGCGCGGCGGACGACCGCCGCGTGCATGGTCTCGAGCTGCGCCGCATCGAGCGTCTCGTCCATACGCATATATAAGTCGATGCGCGCCAGACCCGTGGCTGCGCACAGCAGCCATTCGGCAGAAAGACGGGGATGCTCCTCACCGCGCTCGGCCAGGTACTCCTTGGTCCACTCGAGACAACGCTTGATGGTCCAGATCTCGTTTGCCATGGGGTCCTCCCCTCATAAGCGCCAGGCGGCGCGCGAATGTCGGAGCAGATTGTACGCGAGGCCAGCGCTTGGCAAGAGACGATTGAAGGCGATTATCGAGAATCAGCCCAGAATTTTGCACCGGGCTCGCTCAAAGTGTTCATTCGCCGACGTCTAGATTTGCATTCGTCAAGCTTTTGGCAAGGTTGCCCCAAAACTAACCAATATCTAACCAAACGCTTGCCACATCACTTGACGCGCAACGCGTCAAAAATCACCCCGCGACTTCTTGGACGATTTTTCAAGCAATATTTTCAATTGCAGATGCATACCGTTAATTGCTTTCAGCAGGTAGACAGCTTGAAGTCTATCAAAGACGATTGAATAACATCTCAAAGCAATAAGCCCAACCTAGTCGTTTAAGAACGTCCCCAATGACCACCTCTAAGGCGCCGCAGGTTGAGCATAAGTCAGCGAAAACGCCCCTAAGCGAGCAAGGTGACGTGAAAGAGGAGGGAAGCGTACTTCGGTACGCGACCGACGATTGAACGTCAGATTGCCGCTTAGGGGCGTTTGCAGCGTCGAGCCGTTACGCGGTTTGGTAAAACCGCGTAACCTAAACCGCCTGCGCCAGCTTCTCGGCTCGCTCGGCGGCGGCGAGCGCCTCGATGACGGTGCCGAGCTGATCGCCCAGAAGGACGCCGTTGTAGGTGGAGTTGAAACCGATGCGGTGATCGGTCACGCGGTCCTGGGGCTGGTTATAGGTACGGATCTTCTCGGAACGGTTGCCGTGGCCAATCTGGCTCTGGCGCTCGGCGCCGAGCTCGGCCTGCTGCTTCTCGAGCTCCATCTCGTACAGACGGGCGCGCAGCATCTGCATGCAGACCTCGCGGTTCTGAATCTGGGAACGCTGCTCTTGCGACTGCACAACGGTGTTGGTGGGCAGGTGGGTGATGCGCACGGCGGAGTAGGTGGTGTTAACGCACTGACCACCAGGGCCCGAAGCGCAGTAGGTATCGATGCGCAGGTCGGACTGGTTGATCTGGACGTCGATCTCCTCGGCCTCGGGAAGCACGGCGACGGTTGCCGTTGAGGTCTGGATGCGGCCCTGGGACTCGGTCTTGGGAACGCGCTGGACGCGGTGCACGCCGGATTCGAACTTCATGACGGAGTAGACGCGGTCGCCCTCGACCTTGAACTCGATGGACTTAAAGCCGCCGGCCTCGCTGGGGCTGGAATCGAGCACGGTGGTCTTCCAGCCACGCGACTCGCAAAAGCGCTGGTACATCTTGTACAGGTCGCCGGCGAAGATGGCCGCCTCGTCGCCACCGGCGGCGGAGCGGATCTCGACGATGGTGTTCTTGTCGTCGTTGGGGTCGCTCGGGATGAGCATGTACTTGATGTCTTCCTCGAGCTGGGGGAGCTTGGCCTCGTTTTCGGAGATGTCCATCTGGAGCATCTCTTTCTCATCGGCGTCGGTGGTGTCGCGGAGCATCTCCTTGGCAGCCTCGATGTCGTCGAGCGCGCTGATGTACTCACGCGAAGCGGCGATGAGGTCGGACTGGTGCGCGTACTCCTTGTTGAGACGCGTGAACTCCTTAATATCGGAGGCGACGGCCGGGTCGGAGAGCTTCTTCTCGAGCTCCTCGTAGGCCTTGATGATCTTTTCGAGCTTGTCGCGCATGGCAGGACTCCTTTATATGATATGCGTGAAGGTGAAAATCGGCAGAGTTGATGGGGCGCATGGCGCCACTGCGGGGGTAAGCCCGGCTAGAACATGTCGATCTTCAGATACATGCGCATCCCTTCGTGTATGGGGTACATAGTTGCGGTCTAACCCATACATGATAGCGTGCTCAGGCAAACCTGCATATAACCCGCACGGAATGAGTGGACGTAGCCGTTGGGTATGTTCCTTAACGACTAGTCGTTTAAGAACGTTCCCAACGGCCAACAAAAGGACTGTCGCTTTGCCGAATTCTAGAGCGTTTGAAGCAGTGAGATGAGAAAACGGATGCCCTGGAGGTAGGCTCGGCGGGTAATGCGCTCGTTGGTGCCATGGACGCCGCGATCGCACTCGTCATCGTCGACCACAAAGGCCGAGAAACGAATGCACTCAGAGCAAA
>URTB01000060.1 GCA_900550595.1 uncultured Collinsella sp. | reverse complement strand
AGCCCTGCATTGAGGTGACGGGCGGCAAGTTCGTGGCAACCAAGAAGTTCCGCGGTTCTATGCTCAAGTGCGCCCGTGCCTTTCTTGACCACATGGTAGCGAAGGGCGAGATCGACTACTCACATATTGGCCTGGCGTATTCGGTGGGTCTTTCCGAGGAGTTGCGCGACGACATGGAAGTCTATGCGCACGATCTGGGCTTTAAAGAGGTTACCTGGACTCAGGTCGGCGGCGTCATCTCGAGCCACTGCGGCCCGACCGCCTTCGGTGCGGTGCTCACGCTTAAGGCGTAAAGGCCTGACGTCTATCGATATCTATTGCCACAGCGGCGGGCGGGTTGCGACAACCTTCCCGCCGCTCTTGCGTAGGGCCAAATAGGGCAACCCAATTGACCGCTAAACCGTTTCGCCATCATGCGTATGGGCTAGAATGACTCTGGTATTTATGTAGCTAAAACCAATGAGAGGCAAGGTAGCGGGAATGGCTGAGATGACGCTCGAGGGTGTGGACGCTCGTCCCGAGGACTCTGCGTTTGCCCTGGGCCGCGTACATTCGATTGAGACGATGGGTACGGTCGACGGTCCCGGCATCCGCTTCGTAGTGTTTGTCCAAGGCTGCCCCATGCGCTGTGCGTATTGCCACAATCCCGATACCTGGTCTGTTAACGGCGGCACCATGGTGACTGTCGAGCACCTCATGGACGAGTTCCAGAGCAACCATGAGTTCTATCGCAGCGGCGGTATTACGGTTTCGGGTGGCGAGCCGCTTCTGCAGCCCGAGTTTTTGGCTGATCTGTTCCGTGCAATGCACAACAATCCTGATGGCCGCGTGCATACCTGCCTCGATAGCTGCGGTTATGCGTTCGATCCCAACCACCCCGAGAAGTTCGATGCCGTACTCAACGAGACCGATATGGTGCTGCTCGACATTAAACACGCCGATCCCGTCGAGCATAAAAAGCTGACCGGTTGCGATCCCGCACGCATTCTGGCGTTTGGTGATGAGCTCGCGCGTCGCAAGATCAAGGTCGTTATTCGTCACGTGGTGGTGCCGGGCATTACCGACACAGTGGAGGAGTGCGAGGCGCTCGGTCGTCTAATCGCTCCGTGGCATAATGTGGTCGGCCTGGAAATGCTGCCGTATCACACGATGGGCGTCGTCAAGTATGAGCAGCTGGGGATTCCCTATAAGCTTGATGGCGTTCCACAGATGGATACCGCGCGCATGCCCGAGCTGCGCAACGCCGTCATGACCGGCATGAAAAAGCGCCGCACGGAACTCAAAAACGCCATCGGCTAGCGAGCCATATTCGCTCCCCAAAGGCACTCATTGGGGACAGACTTAAATGAGTGCCCTGAGCACCAAGTTGATTGCCAAAGAGCCCCGTCAAGTTGCGGTGGAATAGTTCTTGTTTTTCGGCTTATGCCGCCCAAATAGGAACTATTCCACCGCAACTGCATTTTGGGCGGAGATGCGCAACAGAATCGCGCCATTTGGATAAATACGCTTGTGGTTTCTTTAAAGACGCCTTAAACGCCGCTGAATATCTTTGGAAAGAAATACCTGCTCGGTATTATGCTGCTCGTATATGAACGGTAGCAGTCAGGAGACCACGTGCGAAACAACGCATCGCGGGACGAGTATATGCCGCAGCATAGCAGCAGATATGAGACGAAGGGCACGCCTTCGCGTGGCCTTGCCGACGTTCGCATCCGCGTGACGAAGATTGCCGCCATTGGGATGCTAACGTTGGCGGTTATTATCCTCGGAATTACCGCCAAAACCTATGCGTCGGAGCGAATGGCACACTCAGATGCGTCAACGGTACAGACGCAAAACGAGAAGGTTTCAAAGTCCAAAGCGTCGGCAGATCTCAAGACGAAACTTTCGAAGGCAGACTTCAACGATATCCCTTCGGGTGATACCGTTCAGACCTTCTCGTTGGTAGATAACAAGACTCCTACCTTGGAGGATGAGAGCCTTGCCTTGCTCCAGGATGTCCTGAGTCGGGCGCAGGAGCTAGGCGATGTGGGCGTGGTGTTCTACGACCTGTCAAGCGGCAAGGGCGTGACGTATAACCCCGATGTCGAGGTTTACGGCGCGAGTAGCTACAAGGCGCTCTATGCGTTGTACATCTGCGAATCTCTGGTCGAGACGGGTCAGGTTTCACTCGATGATTCCCTTGGCACCTATGGTGGCTACAACATGGGTTGGCAGACGGTGCGCGACCTGATCGATGCCGCGGTCGTTAATTCGGACAACGATTCGTTTATTGCGTTACGCGCGGCGTTTGACCGTGTCGGTTACGAGGATTGGATTGCCAGTCTTGGCATCGATTACGATACCGCACTCGATCCGATGAGTGATTTTCCCACCTATTGCCCGCGCACCTCGGCCAAGTTGTGGCGCGAGATGAGCGAGTATTTGAACCGTGATACCGAGACGTCGCAATGGCTATCGGATCTTCTGGCCTCTACGACCCGGTCCTTTATCCGCGACGGCATTGCGGACGACCAAGCCCTGGTGCGCAACAAGGCCGGCTGGATTAGCGAGGATGGTTGCTATTCGACATGCGATGCGGGCCTCATCGATGTCGATGGCGACACCTACATTATGAGCATCATGACATCGATGCCATGGAGCGATCGCTCGAGCGAGCTGGTGGCTGCGATTGCTAAGATATTCTTTGATACGCGAGCTGCGCTGGCCTAACGTGTTCGTTTGACGAGGTCAAACAAAATGCTGGTACCATACCGTGGTTGAGAATTTCGTATAGGTTTGGGGAATGGCATGGCTACCATCGCGATTATCGGTGCGCTCGAAAAAGAGATCATGCAGATTAAGGAAGAGTTGAGCAACGTTTGCATGGTACAGGAGGCGGGCTTGAACGTTGTGACCGGCGGGCTCGACGGCCTGTCGATTGTCGCCACGACGGCGGGTATGGGCACGGTAAACGCTGCCGCCGCAACACAGCACCTCATTAGCAAGTATGCTCCACAGGCAGTTGTGTTTTCTGGTATCGCAGGTGGCCTGAATCCCAAGCTCCATATCGACGATGTCGTCATCGGCAAACGCCTGCGCTATCTGGATACCGATACCGCGCTTATCGCTGAGTCTGCACCGGGGCTCGAGGAGTTTGGCTCGACTCCTGCGCTGGTCGATATTGCTGCCAATGTGCTTTCTGAGCGTGGCTTTGTCAATGCTTCGACAGATGCAGCCGCCTCGAACGAGGGCGCAAAGCAATTCCTGGTCGGCACGATTGCCACAGGTAACCGCTTTGTGACGGGCGCCGCCATGCGCAACGACGCTATCGAGGCGACGCATGCCGATTGTGTCGGCATGGAGGGCGCGGCAATTGCCCATGTCGCAACTAAAAATGGTGTCGATTGCCTGGTGTTGCGCGCTATCAGCGATAATTGTGACGAGGCGTATGATGCAATTTGCGACCGCGAGTTCGATTTATTCGAGTATGCGCGTGCCGCAAGCGATATCACGCTCGATATCGTTCGACGCATTGCCGCTGCGCAGTAGCGCGTTTTTTGCAAGATCCTACGACCAAGGAGTGTCCATGGCCGATTCCATTAACTACCAGCTTGCCAAGTTCGTCGCCAGCTACGGCAAGGTTTCGCAGATTCCCGAGTCCACCTGTCCCGAGGTGAGCTTTGTCGGCCGCTCCAACGTGGGCAAGTCGTCGATTATGAACAAGCTCTTTGGCCGCAAGAACCTGGTGAAGGTTTCGAGCACGCCGGGCAAGACGAGCAACATCAACTTCTTTGAGGCCGATGACGTGCACTTTGTGGACCTGCCGGGCTATGGTTTTGCCCGTCGTTCCAAGGCCGAGCGCGACCGCTGGGCCGAGCTCATCGGCGACTTCTTCGACTCCGAGCGCAGCTTTAACCTGGTCGTGTCGCTGGTGGACATTCGCCATGATCCCAGTAAGCTCGACCATGATATGATTGACTACCTGCAGGGCAATGAGTTCAACTTTATCGTCTGCCTCACCAAGGCCGATAAGCTCAGCCGTACCCAGCAGGCCCGCCAAGCGGCAGCCATCAAAAAACAGCTCAACGTCCCGGCCGAAAGCGTAATCATCACAAGCTCCCAAACCGGCACCGGCATCGACGAACTCAAAAAGCGCATCGCCGAGGCCTGCCTCTAGTGAGTGCTCCAGCCTAGTAAGAGCCCCTATCAATAAAAGGCCATAATTTCAGCCCGGCGCCCCTTCAAAGCGTGGGTCCCTGTAGACATCGCTCGCCACGTTGCCATAGGGCCACCCAGGGGCATCCCCTTAAAAACAATCCGCAGCACGAGGCCCGCTTATCCGCAGCTCCGAAGGAGCAGGATAAGCGGGCCTCAAGTGCGAGGACGTTTTTAAGGGGATGCCCCTGGGTGGCCCGGACAGACCGATCGGCGATGTCTACAGGTACTCGATTTGAGCGCCTTCCGTGTCGCATGTCAGAATATGCGTATCACACTTAGGGAACTGCTCGCGCAGCTTGACCTGCAGGAACTTTGCCACGATGGTGTCGTCGGTCACAGCCATAAGGGTCGAGCCCGATCCGCTGATCCAGATGGTCTTGGCGCCGCCGTTAAGGCAGGTGTCGCGCACGGCGTTGTAGTCGGGAATCAGACGGCGACGATAGGGTTCCTGGATGCGGTCGTCATTGGCGGCGGCAATCAGGTCGAGGTTGCCGGACTCAAGACCGCGCGTCATGCCGGCGATGCGGCCCATCTGCCATACGGCGGTGGAGAGCGGAACCTCCTGCGGCACGACCTTGCGCGCCTCGCTCGTATGCACCTCGTAGGGCGGAATCACGGTAATAAAACGCAGGCGATCGCTCACCTCGTAGCGCAGGCACTGGGGGAGCGAATCGGTCGGCGTAAAGGAGCAGACGGCGCCGCCCAGGATAGCGGGGGCGACGTTATCGGGATGGCCCTCGACCTCGGTGGCAATGCGGACGAGCTCGGCACGGTCGACGGTGTGGCCTGTCAGCGCAGCGGCGGCCATAATGCCGGCGACGACACAGGTGGAGCTGGAGCCCAGGCCGCGGGCGACGGGAACGTCAGTCTGAATGTCGATGGCGACGGGGAAGGCCGGCTCGCCCCATGCGGCCAGTGCATCGACAAAGCTAACGTAGACCAGGTTGTTCTCGTTTTGGAATTCCTCGGGGCAGCCCGTGATGGTGAGCTTGTCGGCGCGCTCGAAGGTGAAGTGCGAGTAGAGGCTGACGGCCATGCCGAGGGTGTCGTAGCCAATGCCTAGGTTTGCGCTTGTTGCTGGGACGGTGATCTTGATCATGTGAGTCCTCCTGGCGTGCCTGGCTGTTTAGTTCGCTGCTCGGGCAGTCCTGCGCAAGACGGAAAGCACATTAAGTGCTTTCCTTTGCGTGCGGAACTCGCGACGAACTAAACAGCCAGGCACGCTGTGTGCGTTCGTCATCATCCCGGTGGGTATCTGATAAAAGAAGGTGCGCCGGCTTTCGCCGGCGCCTTATAAGGGGTTTTAGTTGGAAGCCATCTTTTTTGCAGCCTGCTCTACGTAGTTGGCCATGTCGGCTACGTCGCAGATGTCTTCGGAGCGGACGGGCTTGGACTCGAGCTCGGCGAGCTGTGCCGGGGCAACCGTGTTGGTGGCCTGCTCGAGCACGCGCATAGCCTCAAAGTCGTCCTCGGGAACGTCGAGGCCCAGGGCGTCGCAGCAGGCGCGCGGGAACTTGTAGGGGCTGGCGGTCGAAAGCAGCACGCGGGCCTTGGCGCCCTCGGCGGGAGCGACCTGCTCAAAGACGTGATAGCCGCAGGCGGTGTGCGGGTCGATCACGTAGCCGTTCGCATCCCAGCAGCTCTTGATGGCAGCGCGGACCTCGTCCTCGCTGGCCCAACCACAGCCAAAGACGCTCTGAATCTTTGCCAGCAGGTCGGCGGGAACCTCGTAGCGACCAGTCTGTGCCAGCTGCTCCATAAGGCCGGCAACGAGCTCACAGTCGCCATCGGACAGGAAGTACAGCATGCGCTCCAGGTTAGAGCTGATGAGGATGTCCATCGACGGCGAGATGGTCGTGAAGAACGGACGGTTGCGGTCGTAGGCGCCGGTGGTCAGGAAGTCAGCCAAAACGTTGTTCTTGTCGCTCGCGACGATGAGCTTGGCGACGGGCAGACCCATGCGCTTGGCATAGTAGCCGGCCAAGATATCGCCAAAGTTGCCGGTCGGTACGCAGAACTCCACGGCGTCACCGGCCTCGATGGCGCCGGCGCGCAGCAGCTGCGCATAGGCGGCAAAGTAGTAGACGACCTGCGGTACCAGGCGGCCGACGTTGATGGAGTTGGCGCTCGAAAGCACCGTGCCGGCGGCCTCCAAGCGCTCGGCAAGCTCCTTATCGGCAAAGATGCGCTTGACGGCACTCTGGGCATCGTCGAAGTTGCCGCGAATGCCGCAGACGGCGACGTTGTCGCCCTCCTGCGTGGACATCTGCAGGTTCTGGACGCGGCTAACCTTGCCCTCGGGATAAAAGACGGTGATGCCCGTGCCCGGAGCGTCGGCAAAACCGGCGAGCGCGGCCTTGCCCGTGTCGCCCGACGTGGCGGTGACGATCATGATGCGCTCGGCGCCGCCGTCCTTGGCGGAGGTGCGGGCCATGAGGCGGGGGAGCATCTGCAGGGCGACGTCCTTAAAGGCGCTCGTGGGGCCGCCAAAGAGTTCCATCACATAGGTCTGAGGGGCGTCGGTGCCCGGTGCTGCGTCGAGTTTGACGAGCGGCGTGACCTCTTCACTCGCGAACGTGCCGCGGTATGCCTCGTCGACACACGCCGAAATTTCTTCGGCCGTGTAATCATTCAGTAACATTCCCAACACATCTTGAGCGATTTCAAAGTACGATTTATCTGCAAGCGAGCTGATATCGACCTGCTGGGTGCCGAGCTCGTCCGAGACAAACAAACCCCCGTCGGGAGCGATGCCGGTGCGGATTGCCACCTTACTTGAGCACGATAAAGTGCGTCCTCGTGTACTATGATAAGTTCCCATATAACACTGCTCCTCGGATGCCTTGGTCCCAATCGGTGAAACCATGGTATCAGAGCGCGCAAAATAGGTTCGCAGAGGCTTTTTAGAAAGGTAACCTCCAGCCCATGATTAAGATTGCCAAGTTTGGCGGCTCGTCGGTCGCCGACGCCGAACACTTTAAGAAGATCAAGGCCATCGTCGACGCCGACCCTGCTCGCCGTTTTGTGGTGGTTTCCGCCTGCGGTCGCCGCTTTAAGGGCGACACCAAGGTGACCGACCTGCTCTACCTGGTTAACGCGCACGTTAAGTATCACGTGTCGTGCGAGGAGCTGCTCGAGGACATTGGCCAGCGCTATTTTGATATCGCTGACGAGCTGGAGCTCACCTATCCCATCCGCGAGGAGTTCGCGGCCTTTGCCGAGCGCGCCCGCTCGGGCGGTTACTCCACCGAGGAGCTCGTGAGCCGCGGTGAGTACTTCACCGCTCGCCTGATGGCCGAGTACCTGGGTCTGCCGTTCCTGGATGCCGCGACGGTTGTGGCGTTCCATCACGACGGTACGCTCAGCATGAACCGCACCTCCGAGCTGGTGCAGGAGTACGGTCAGCAGGGCGGCTTTGTTATGCCCGGTTTCTACGGCGCGACGCGTGAGGGCCAGATCAAGCTGCTCGACCGTGGCGGCGGCGATATTTCCGGCTCGATTCTGGCCAAGTGCCTGGGCGCCGATCTGTACGAGAACTGGACCGACGTCTCGGGTTTCTATTCTGCCGATCCGCGTATTGTTCCCGAGGCTCAGCCCATTGCGCGCGTTACCTACGAGGAGCTGCGCGAGCTTTCGTACA
>URTB01000059.1 GCA_900550595.1 uncultured Collinsella sp. | reverse complement strand
CGACGCCGCGCGTCGTCGTCGGCTTTGCTCCCTGCAAAGCCGCACCGGAGCGAAGACGGGTCAAGGGAGTCCATGACGACCTCCACCAACCGGAGCGAAGCGGAGGTTTGTGCGGGGTCTCATGGGCCCCTTGACGCGGCGTAGCAGAGGTGCCACCCGGCCGCGGAGCCGTGGCCGATTCACGGCGGATGCCGGCTAGCAAAGACCCGACCGCGTACCCATAAATCAAGGCGGCCTCACGATGGAGAGACCGCCTTGATTCCTCGTTTTCCTCTTTCGTTGTTTGCGAAGCCCTAAACTGAGCACAATTCGGAGCCGATACTCAATCAATCTCCTATTGGTAGTCGTTTGCATACGAGCTATAGAAGAGTGCCTTGCAATCGACATCGCTGTAGCCCATAACGGCATCCTGCACATCGGCGCGCAAGAGGTTAAGCACCTTGTATACGCCCCCTCCCATGTCCCCAACGAAAAGGACCTGCTTAAACACGTCGGGATACTCACGTAGATAGGCAACGTAACCCCTGATCTTGGCAAGCGTGTCACTGAGGAAATCTCCGTGCGGGTCGACGATCGACGGTTTGACTGTCCCGTCACCGTCCTTCACGAAAAAGAGGAAGTCCGGATGCAGGGCCTTACGCCCCACCGAAGACATGTACGGGATCGAGAACGCCTTGGCAGACATGCTGCCCGACGGATTGCGATAGAAGGCAACCGTGCGGCTCTTCGCCAACTCGTTCTTAACGATAAAGTCTTCGACCGGGTTCAGGTCGAGCGGGCAGAGGCCGTCCTCTTTCTGCACGATATGGCGTGGATACTTGGCGAAGTTGTCCGACGTGCTGGTGGATGTGGGCCACTCTATCTTTGTGAGGCGTTTGCCCTCGGTTTCACGGGCCAGCTCGTCGTAGCGCTGCTTCGCGGCATCGTTGAGGTAATCGTAATCGCCAGATCCATCGACCTTATCGAAGTATCCCTTTCGGCATTGAGCCGCCCAGCCCTCGAGCGCACCAACGATGGCCTGCGTGCGCACCGCTGCGGCAAGGCGCAGGTCGCACTCGGGCCGCCCAAGCTCCTTGAAGTTGGCGCGACGATACTCATTCGCAAACTCCTTAGTGAAATGCATGTCGGCGTCGCGGGCGGCCTTTCTGAGGCCCTCGGCGTCCGTGCGGGCCTCCTCCTGCTCTTGGTCCTCGGTCTCGTTGAGCTTGTCGAGCGTGATCTTGACGGTCTCGGCAACCTCTACGTCGTGTTTGGCTTCGCGGTACTCGTCCTCGTTAGCAACGATGTATCCCTTGAGCTTCTGGACGAACTGTTTTTTCACGTCGGCCGCGGCATTGACATCGAGGCCAGTCTCGACAAGCAGAGTCGCCGTCTTAACCAGGCTCTGGAATTCGTTCCTGGCCTTCTTCGGAATGCGCTGCACGGGGATGGAATCGAAGGCTGTGCGGATGCCCTGCCACTCCTGATGCGTGAAAGACTGCTCGCGCTTGGTGGGCGGCTTGGGCTTTGCCATGGGCACGGGTATTACGACCGAGACGGGCTGGGTCGGCTCGGTCTGTGCGGAACTTGGCTCAGGTGTCGCAGGTTGCTGCGGGGCAGACGCTGCAACGTCGTTGCCCGTTGCGGGCTGAGGCGCCGGCTCCGCTTCTGGCGCCGGAACGTCGACGGGGTTGACCCCCGAGGCAAGCGAGGGCTGCGTTCCCTGCATGTCCAACGGCTCCTGAATCGCGATGCCGGCAAGCGGCGCCTGATAGCCGGGCTGTGCCCGCCGCGCTGTCTCAATGGCCTTCTCGTTCTCCTCGTACGCCTTGAGCTCCTGTTGGTAGTCGGCTTCGGACTTGGGCGCAGCCGCCGTGATGGTCACGGGGTTGAGAACGATGTTCTGCTTGCCGATGGAACTCTCGCCCATGTCGTCCTTGCGGCCCATGAGGTAGTCAACCACGTCCTGAGTGCTCTCGGGATTGAACTGGGGCAGGTAGCAGGCGACGGAATTCAAAAGGTCATCGGATTCGATGCGCCGCGCAAGTGGGGTGCGCACCATACGCCCCACGAGCTGTGCGATATAGGTCGAGTCCGAGCGCCTGCGCTGCGAGAAGATGACCTCCGCTCGCGGGCAGTCCCATCCGTTGGAGACAGCCTCCTTGGCAAAGAGCACGCGAATGCGCGAGGCGTCCTGAACGAACTCGGGTTCGACATAGGGAATGAGGTATTTTCCCGCCGCGATGTCCTTATGCTCGCCGAAGACGTTGGCGAACGACATCGCCTCGGAAAGGCCGGGGACCAGGCTCGTGATCTGGTCGCACATCTCAGCCAGGGCCGAGCTGCTCACGTTGTCCGCCGCTTGGATGAGCAGCAGCGGGTTGACGGGGCTCTCGCCCTCACGGGCACAGTACTCGCTCCACTCGCGGCAGGCCAAGGCATAGCGCTCGCACGCCATAGTGAGGTACTGGTGCTCGACAGGGTCGTCCTTCTCTGGCACGCGCAACTCGATGATGTCCTTGAGCAGACCTGACTCCTGAACCTCGCGAGGGGTCACAGCGACCTTTGGCATACGCACGCGATCGGCGCGCTGGTCCATGGCTGCCTCGAACCTCTGCGGCGTGGCAGAGACCCCGACGACGATGGGCATCGCTGCACGGCCGTCGAGCCCATCAATGAGGCTGGCGTAGATCGTCGCGGTGCCGCGCTCGCTCGAGACATTGGCCCCCAGACCGCGATGGGCCTCGTCTATGAACAGATAGAGGTTACGCTCCGGGTCCCTGATGGTGCGGTCAAGGATGTCCCAGAACACGCGGCCGGAGTTGGCCTCACTACCCTTGGTGAGCAGGCCGTTCTTACTGAGTAGGTCCTTACTGAGGAAATAGACGTGGCGCGGCTCGAGAATGTCGTGCGCGGCTCCGAAGTCGTTGGTAATTGTGACCAGGTGGCGCCTGTCAAGGATGCTGTCTGCTAGCTTGTCCGCCACGTTTGAGAAACGCACGCTCGTCTGCTCGTTCAGGCTCGGGGAATCCGAGAGCCAAAGAACGACGGCATTCTCGTCGGGCATGAGGCTCAGATCGTCGTCTCCGAAGAAGAGCGCTTCGATCGTCGCTGCGCACATGACCGTTTTGCCCGACCCCGTGGGAGATGCGAGGCATATCGAGGACAGCTCGCCGTCCTGCTCGTAGCGTCGGCGCATCGACTGCAACTTGTTCGCCAGGGTCGCGACCGCACCGGCTTGGAAATCCTTAAGTTCGACTCTCATGTTTACCTCACCGCATCCTCGGCGGCAATCTTGAACGATTGCAGGTAGTTCTCGTACAGGCGGACGACGTCGAGCCCAGGCAGTTGTGTCTTGACGGAGGCGTATCGAGCCGTGTCGTCCGTGATCACATAGGCGCACCCTATGCTGGCATTCTGCTTGACGGCGTCTATGAAAGCGCCGACCGAAGCAAAGTCGAAAAGGACGGCGTAGGCGTCGGCCATGGCAAAGCCCGGCTGCTCGTGCTTGATGATGCTGCCACGCGAACCAGCGCGCAGCCAGAGCAGGGGCGCGATCTCCTCGAAGGCCACGCCCAGCTCGACGGCGTCTGGATCTTCGTAGGTGAGGTCAAAGAAGACTGCGTTTTCCTCGAAGCCGTCGGCCATGGGGAACTCGTCGGTGAACTTGTAGTCACCCTTGATGGGATCGCCCTCGGGCGTCTTGCCCGTGATGGCCGCCGTGACGCGAGGTTTGGTAACGTACTGGCAGATGCCCAGTGCCTCCCATTCGGGGTCGCCCTGACGAAGACCGCGCTTGGTGAGCTTATTGGATTCGTCCTCGGAGACCTCGTTATTCGTTACGCTGATGGAGCGCCTGCGCCCGCCGTCCTGATGGTTCAAGCGCATGACGGCATGTGCCGTGGTGCCCGATCCTGAGAAGAAATCGACTACAAGGGCGTCGGGCTTGTCGGCAACAACGGAAGCGATTGAGAGCTCGGTCGCATAAAGGGACTTTGGAAATGTGAAGCGCCTATCGCCGATGAACTTTTTGATATATCGGCTCCCGTATTCACCGGCAGAGAACTGCGTGCCACTCCAAACAGTTGTTGGAATGGCAGAGCGCTCTCCCTGCTCTTCGAGAAGCAAGGACCCATCCTCAGCCTTGCCGATGAGTTTAATTTCTCCATTCTTGAGACGCTCCTCTTGGGAATCTCCTAGGTAAAGGAGGGAGTACCGATCACTCTTTTTGTTGTACTCACCTACTTTTGCGCACCCGCGATCAAGCTTGGCCTGTAGAGCATTCTGGGAGATCCTCCAAGTCGCCTCTCGGCCATCGGTCCTAATAGGCCAAACTGCCCTGAGACCCGTTTTTGTCGGTATCTTTGTCCAGTCTTGTTCAAGGGGGAGAGAAGCGCCGAGCTCCTTAATGGTCGCGGTCTCCTCATCGATATAGATGGGATAGAAGAGGTTCGGCCTTGCGGTGCGAGCGGCATTGGGACCGCCCCTCAGCAGCCACTCCCAACGTACTTTACGTTGGGAGCGGCTGCTCGACGCGTCATCAGCCACTTTTCCCTCAAGTTCTCCGAACTCAACGGAATAGAGTCTGCGGTCCACTTGGCACGGCGCGGCGGTGCCAAAAAAGCAAAAGACAGCGTACTCGTCAGCTCTCTTGAACTGGTTGCCACGGGCGACCCCGTTCTTGTTTATGGTGATTGAAACCGTCTGGATACCGGTCGCGTTGGGAAAAACGCTCTCTAAAAGAAGCTCAAGCCTTGCGTACTCCTTCTCATCGATCGTCACGATGAGTACGGAATCGTTGGGGTTGAGCAGCTGCCTGGCGAGCTTGAGGCGGCGCTCCATGAAGGCAAGCCACTTGGAGTGGCGATAGGCGTCGGAGCCGTCGACGTAATCGTTGTTGTATTTCCAGTCGCGGGCGCCAGTGTTATAGGGCGGGTCAATATATATGCAGTCCACTTTGCCTGCATAGGCAAAGGCCAAGGTTTCAAGAGCATGGTAGTTTTCGCCGTTAATGACTACCTGATAGGGCTTATCGCCACCGCGCTCGACACGCCCAGTCTCTCTGAGGCCAGAATAAATCGGCTGGTCATACTCAGCAACAGGCACGACATCGTCGACAGCAACGGAGCGGGGCTCGCATTCGTTTTCGCCATATGAGGGCGATTGATATGGCTTTAGATCAGCAACCCCCCCCCCGAACGGCATTTACCAACCATAGCAGTTGGGAGCTAGAGTCCTCTTTTTTACCACGCTCGGGAAGCACCTGTACGACATCGCCCTCCATGATAGGTTTGCCATAAAGGCGAAGTCGCTCTGGACGGTTGTGTTCAAATACAAGCCCAAACTGGCGCTGCGCCGCAAAGGCGCGGATGTCGGCAGCGAGCTGACGATCGCCCAGCTTGACAGCGCGATCAACAAGGTTCTGAACGACTGCTTGCGCCGTCTGAGACATCACTTCTCCCCCTTGCACTTCTCGTCAATCCATTCGCGCAGGACTTTAGCCACCGTCTTATCCTGGCGCGCGGCATAGGACTTAAGAGCCCGCTTATCCTCGCGGGTTATCGAGAGCGTGAACTTATCCAGCTCCCTTTCGGCATGAACAGCCTGATCTTCCTCCATGGTCGCCCCTCCGAATTGACCTGTTCTACGTTCCTTAATTGGCCGAAATCATTTTACTTCAGAATACGTAATTACGTAATTAGGTAGGCTAATTTGAGCCATGCAGCACTCAATCACTAGTCAGTATTCGTTGACGAGTCGTTGGGGATAACGAATATATCGAGGTAGACAGCCGTTTTTACCGTCTGTGAGTACCAGCAAATCGATACTCAAAACGTCGTGAGTACATTTTGAGTACCAGTCCGAGCGGCCTCTTGCGGGCGGACGCAATCTGCCGGTCAGCATTAATTAGAAATAAATTGATGGCGTTGCTTCGGTAATTGAAAGCACTTTAAAGCATACCAGCAAACAATAATCCCAGCTAAACAGCTTGAGAGATTGCGTGGCTGGTTTGCATGTACCACATACACCACAATGCACAAGCACCCATGGCACGCAAATAAAAAACGAGGGAGGCCGTATCCGACCTCCCTCGCAAAGGGCTATTTACTATTCCCACTCAATCGTCGCGGGCGGCTTGGACGTAATGTCGTAACACACGCGGTTTGCACCGGGAACCTCGGCCACGATGCGGCCGGAGATGCGGGCCAGCACGTCGTAGGGTAGCTTGGCCCAGTCGGCGGTCATGGCATCGCTGGACTCGACGGCACGCAGGATGATCGGGCGCTGATAGGTGCGCTCGTCGCCCATAACGCCAACGGACTTGATGTCGGGCAGAACCGCGAAATACTGCCAGCAGCTGTGCTCGGAGTTGCGCTCGCCGGTCTGCTCAAATAGACGCTGGTTGTAGGCGTCGAGCTCCTCGCGTACGATAGCGTCGGCGTTCTTGAGGATCTCGAGCTTCTCCTTATCGACCGCACCGATGATGCGGATAGCAAGACCCGGGCCCGGGAAAGGCTGGCGGAACACGATATGACCCGGCAGGCCAAGCGCCAGACCAAGTGCGCGGACCTCATCCTTAAAGAAGTGGTCGAGCGGCTCGATAAGGTCGAAGTGCACGCCCTCGGGGAACGGGATCAGGTTATGGTGGCTCTTGATGGTGGCCGTCTTGCCGCCCGTCTTGCGAGCGCCGGACTCGATGATGTCGGGGTAGATGGTGCCCTGAGCCAGGTACTTGACCGGCTTGCCATCGGTCTCGAGCTGCTGCGCCACGGCGAAGAACTCTTTCCAGAACTGCGTACCGATGATGCGGCGCTTCTCCTCGGGCTCGGTCACGCCGGCCAGAAGCTCGGCATAGCGGTCCTCGGCGTGAACGTGGATAAAGTCGACGTCAAACTGCTTGGTAAAGACCTCCTCCACCTGCTCGGGCTCACCCTTGCGCAGCAGACCGTGGTTGATGAACACGCAGGTCATCTGCTTGCCCACGGCGCGAGCGCCCAGCGCAGCCACGACGGAGGAGTCGACGCCGCCGGACAGGGCCAGAATCACGCGGTCATTGCCGACCTTCTCGCGGAACTCGGCCGTCATGGTCTCGACCAGGTTGTCCATGCTCCAGTTGGGCTCCAGGCCGCAGATCTCAAACAGGAAGTTGCTCAGCAGCTGCTGACCGTACTCGGAGTGCTTGACCTCGGGATGGAACTGCGTGGTGTAGATCTTGCGCTCAACGCACTCCATCGCAGCGACCGGGCACACGTCGGTGCTGGCGGTAACGGTAAAGCCCTCGGGCACCTCGGAAACGGCGTCGCGATGGCTCATCCACACAGTCTGCTCCATGGGCGTGGAGTTAAAGAGCTTGGCGCCGGCCGTGCGCGTGATGGTGGCGCGGCCGTACTCGCCCACCTCGGAGTGGCCGACCTTGCCGCCGAGCGTCACGGCCGTGATCTGATGGCCGTAGCAAAAGCCCAGGACGGGAAGGCCCAGGTCAAAGATGGCAGGATCGATGGACGGAGCGTCCTCGGCGTACACGGAGGCCGGGCCGCCAGAAAGGATGAGCGCAGAGGCGTTCATCTCGCGAATCTCGTCGGCCGAGATGTCGCAGGGGACAATCTCAGAATACACGTTGAGGTCGCGGACGCGACGGGCAATGAGCTGACCGTACTGCGCACCAAAGTCGAGTACGAGGACCTTTGCGGAAGCCTTTTGATCCATGGTTCCCCCTCTTGTTGGCGGGGAGCCGGTGCCCACCCGCGTGAATGAACGAAAATAACCTCCATAGTGTACACGTTATATGGGGTTTCTCGCCCCTCGCAGCCATCAGCGCACGGCAAACGCACGACCTGGGCCCCTATTTGACGGCAATTGAAGTGTTTTCAAACGTTACAGATGATGTAATACGTTTGAACATTGGACGCCCTGTGCCACAATA
>URTB01000058.1 GCA_900550595.1 uncultured Collinsella sp. | reverse complement strand
CTCTCTATTCGTCGGCAGCGTCAGATGTGTATAAGAGACAGGCAGATTGCCGCTCTGGCGGGTTTGCAGCGTCGAGCAGTTACGCGGTTCGTAGAACCGCGTAACTAACAAATGAGCATGGCGTCGCCAAAGCTGAAGAAGCGGTAACGCTCTTCGATAGCGGCGGCGTAGGCATCCATGATCTGGTCGCGGGAGGCAAGCGCGCTGACGAGCATCATGAGCGTGGAGCGCGGCACATGGAAGTTCGTGATCAGCGCGTCGACCACGTGATAAGTCGAGCCGGGCATGAGGTAGAGCTGCGTCGTCGCGTTCTCGCGTACCACGATGTCACCGCGGCCGAGCGTGTCGGCGCCGTCCTCGCGGCCCTCAAAATAGCGCGCCGTCACAGCCGGATCGGACACCGGCGCCTCCGCATCGAACGCACTCTCGAGCGAACGCACTGCGGTGGTGCCGACGGCGATTACGCGATGCCCCTCGGCCTTCGCCTTATGCACGGCGTCGACAACCTCCTGCGACACGTGGTAGCGCTCGGTGTGCATGACGTGCTGCGTAGGGTCGTCCTCCTCCACCAGACGGAAGGTATCGATGCCCACCTCGAGCTCGACGGCGGCAAACTTCGCGCCCTTGGCCTCGATAGCGGCCATGAGCTCGGGGGTAAAGTGCAGACCCGCCGTGGGAGCGGCAGCCGAGTGCTCCTCCTTCATGGCGTAGACGGTCTGGTACTTCTCGGGATCTCCCTCGTAATCGGTAATGTAGGGCGGCAGCGGCACGTGGCCGGCAGCATGGATGGCCTCGTCGAGCGTGCGCGGGTCGCCGGCGGCATTGCATCCGGCCGGCTCAAAACGCACCAGGCGGCCACCGCGGCTATCAGTGACAAAGTCGACGACCTCGGCTGTCAGCACCACGGGAGCCCCCTCGGGCGCATGGGCGCCACCGGCGCGATACTCAATCTGAGCACCGGGTTTCAGGCGCTTGCCCGGCTTGACCAGGCACTCCCAAACGTGACCCAGCGGGTCAACATCTTCGCGGCGCTTGAGCAGCAGCGTCTCGACCACGCCACCCGAGCCGGCTTTGCGACCGATCAGGCGGGCCGGCATCACGCGCGTCTTGTTGATGACGAGCACATCGCCTGGCTCGATATAGTCGATGATGTCGCGGAAGATGCGGTGCTCAACGGTACCGCCGTGCTCCAGCGGCGTTCCCGTCTGGGAGCCCTTGCGATCCACCACCAGCAGGCGGCAGGAGTCGCGCGGCTCGGCAGGAGCCTGGGCGATCAGTTCCTCAGGAAGGTTGTAGTCAAAATCATCGGTACGCATAGACACGTCGGATACTCCTTATATAGCTAAAGTCCGCTCTACATCCTAGCAGGCTGCCAGCTTAAAAGAACTACTTTTTGGACGCTTTGCGCTCGTCGCGGATGCGGGCGCGGTCCATGGCCGCCTCGACGGCCGAGAATCGGCAGCCGCAATAATTCTGCCGATACATGCCCAACTCGCGCGAACGGCGCGTCGCCTCGGGGTAATACGGGCGAAAATCACGAATGACCGGGACGAGCCCATGTGCCGCTGCCAAGCGCTCCAACACATCATTGCAGGTCTCGAACAGCTGATACGGCGAGACGGCGAGCGTCGTGCCCACAAACTCAACCCCGCGCTCCTGGGCCACGCGGCATGCCTCGGCCAGGCGCAGGGCATAGCACGCTCGACAGCGACGGGGCCGATCGGCGCCCAGCGGGGCCACGCCGGCCTCCCAGCGCTCGCGGTCCTCCCCCGCCTCGATAAGCTCGATGTCGCCATCGGCACACCACCGGCGCAGCTCGTCCAAGCGCCGCTGCCATTCATCGTGAGGCTGAATATTAGGGTTGGTCCAGCAGATTGTGGGCTCAAACCCTTCCTCGCGCAGCAGACGAACCGGCTCAAGCGAGCACGGCGCACAGCAAGCGTGCAACAACAACGGCCTCATCAACATCTCCTCCCCCGCAATGATTTTTTAATCCCCGTCCCAGAAAAATCATCCCAAAAGACTACCTTGCGAAAAAGCGCACGCCAAAGGACGTGTCCTCGCAGGCGACAATGCGGCGGTCGCGAAAAATGGTCCGCACGTAATACCAGTCGCCCACACAACCCGACAAATGCAAGCCGGCCGCCAGGTAGCACAGCAGCGGATAGCCCGAGAACGCAAACCCCAGGGCAAACGCTGTCGTCACAACAACCGTCGGTGCCAGGCAAACCGCCATGTACCGCACACGCGAATACACCACGCCCTCGGCGCAGGCGTAAATCATGCAGGTTTCGCGATTCGCCCCAAAGGTCACCTGCGCGCCCGCAGGCGCCAGCAGCTTAAAGAACACGCCGTGCACCAGCTCGTGCACGGCAAATGACGCCGTCGAAACCGCAGCCAAGCCGACTAGCCAGCCCAAGACTGCCGTCCAACCGCCCGCGTCAGCCGCATCCAAGTCCACGGGCCCGCCCAGCAGCATAAACACCGGCACCAGGCACACGGCAAATGCGCCAAGCACTGCCATACCCCACACAACGCAGGCGTGCAGAAAATCCTCGTCCTCAAACGCATGTATGTTGGAAATCTCATTCATAGCATCTTAGGATAGCGCCCCTGCCACGTACCCGCCCGCATGTGCGATAATGTCGAACGATATGCACGAATTGACCACCGCGTTGCCAGGCCTTGCGCCCGGCCGCGCTCTCACCATATGCGAAGGAGTCCCATGGCATCCAAATACTCCATGAACGACCGTCCCAGCTGGCCTCGCCGCGCCATCGTTACCGCCGGCGAGCCCTACGGCAACAAGGGCCTTCACTTTGGCCACGTCGGTGGCGTCTTTGTCCCGGCCGACTTCTTCGCCCGCTTCCTGCGCGACCGTCTGGGCCGCGAGAACGTCATCTTCACCTCGGGCACCGACTGCTACGGCTCGCCCATCATGGAGAGCTACCGCAAGCTCAAGGAGAACGAAGGCTACGACAAGTCCATCGACGAGTATGTCGAGTCCAATCACTCCCGCCAGGCCGCGACCCTCAACAACTACAACATCAGCTGCGATATCTATGGCGGCTCGGGCCTTGAGCCGGCTGCGCAGATTCACAACGAGGTAACCGCCGAGATTATCGAGCGCCTGCACGAGCAGGGCACCATCTCCAAGCGCTCCACGCTGCAGTTCTACGACGCCAAGGCCGGCACGTTCCTCAACGGCCGTCAGGTGATCGGCCGCTGCCCCATCCAGGGCTGCAAGTCCGAGAAGGCGTACGCCGACGAGTGCGACCTGGGTCACCAGTTTGAGCCCGAGGAGCTCATTGCGCCCAAGAGCCAGCTCACCGGCGAGGTGCCCGAGCTGCGCCCGGTCGACAACCTCTACTTCGACCTGCCGGCCTACCTCGACTTTATGAAGACCTACACCGCCAAGCTCGCCCAGAACCCGCAGGTTCGCTCCGTGGTCTCCAAGACCATGGAAGAGTGGCTGCTGCCGGCACAGCTCTATATTCAAAACAAGTTCCGCGAGGCCTTCGACGCCGTCGAAGACCAGCTGCCCGAGCACACCGTGCTGGAGCCCGAGGGCAACAAGAGCAGCTTTACCGTCACCTTCCCCAGCTGGAAGGAGCGCGACGACGCCCACGCGGTGCTCGCTAACGGCGGCGTGCGCTTCCGCAGCGGCAAGGCGCTCGTACCCTTCCGCATCACCGGTAACATCGACTGGGGCGTTCCGGTGCCCGAGGTCGACGGCGTTTCCGACGTCACCTGCTGGTGCTGGCCCGAGAGCCTGTGGGCGCCCATCAGCTACACCCGCACCGTGCTCGCCCGCGATGCCCGCGCCGCTGGCGTGACCGAGGGTGTCGCCGCCCAGGATGCCGCCCTCATGGGCGAGCCCGCCGCCGATTCCACGCAGGTCCCCGCGCCCACCTACCAGCACAGCTCACTCGACTGGCGCGACTGGTGGTGCTCTGACGACGCTCAGATCTACCAGTTCATCGGCCAGGACAACATCTACTTCTACTGCATCGCGCAGACCGCCATGTGGGAGGCCCTGGGCTGGAACCTCACGCAGAGCACCGTCAGTGCCTGCTACCACCTGCTCTACATGGGCAAAAAGGCCAGCTCGTCCTCGCAGACGCCTCCCCCGCCGGCAGACGACCTGCTCAACCACTACACCTGCGAGCAGATGCGCGCGCACTGGCTGTCGCTCGGCCTGTCCGAGAAGCCGGTGAGCTTTAGCCCCAAGGCATACGACACGCGCGTGACCGGCAAGGACAAGGACGGCAACGAGGTGCGCGCCTGCGACGACAAGCGCGTCATCGACCCCGCCCTTAAGGAGAGCGCGCTTTTGACCGGCGTCTTCAACCGCCTGGCCCGCAGCTGCTTCTACGGCGTCGCCGTCAAGGAGGGCGACGAGAGCCCCTATCGCAACGGTTGCATCCCCGCCGGCGCCGCCTCGGCCACCGTGGTCGAGGCTGCCGAGCAGGCCGCCCTTGCCTTTGAGCAGGCCATGTACAAGTTCGAGACGCACCGCGCGCTCGCCGTGTGCGACGACTACCTGCGCGCCGCCAACAAGCGCTGGAGCGATGCCTCCAAGGCCGCCAACAAGCTCGAGGGCGAGCCGGCCAACGCCGCCATGAAGCAGGCCCTGGTCGACGCCTTTACCGAGCTGCGCGTGGCGACCGTCCTGATGCACGGCATCGTCCCGGCCGGCTGCGAGCTCATCTGCGAGTACTTCGACATCGACCCGGTCGCTTTCTTTAGCTGGGATAACATCTTTGCCTCCACGGACGAGTTTGTGGAGAGCCTGGGCGAGAAGCCCGGCGAGCACCGCGTGAAGCCGCTGCCCCCGCGCTTCGACTTCTTTAGCAAGCACGAGAGCCAGTACTAAAGCACGCCAGCAGCAGCGTACCCGGAAAGTAGTCAAATTGGGACGGGAAGGAAAGACGGATGTCCAAGCCGCGTCGTCGTAAGCAGAAAAAGCAGGTTAAGCCCGAGCTCAAGCTTAGGCAGTTTGCCGCTACCGAGCTTTCCGAACGGCTTGCCGCCCAACACTCCGCCGCCAACCTGCCGCGCTTTATGGTCGACACGGTCGCCGGCGCCTATGCACCCGCCGATGCCCAACTCGTGATTGAGGGCTTCGGCGCCGCAGCCACGCGCCCGGTTACGCTACGCGCCAACACGCTCAAGACGACCGCCGAGGACATCGCCGCGGCACTCGACGCCGCCGGGATCGCCCACCGCTCCGTCGCATGGTACCCGGACGCTTTCATCCTGCCCGAGGCCCAGGTTTCCGACCTGTGGGACCTCGACATCTACCGTGACGGCAAGGTCTACCTGCAGAGCCTGTCGTCCATGATGCCGCCTTTGGTGCTGGGCGCACATGCCGGCGAGGATATCCTGGATATGTGCGCTGCCCCCGGTGGCAAGACGACGCAGATCGCCGCCCTCACCCAGGGACAGGCACACCTCACCGCCTGCGAGATGAGCATTCCCCGCGCCGAAAAGCTCGAGGCCAACTTGGGCCGCCAGGGCGCCAAAAACGTGCCCGTCATGCGTATTGACGCACGCGGGCTTGACGAGTTCTTCCGCTTTGACCGCATCCTGCTCGACGCCCCCTGCACCGGCACGGGCACCGTCATCAGCGGCAACGAAAAGAGCTTGCGCGGCCTTACCGAGCAGTTGCTCGTCAAATGCGCCCGCTCGCAGCGCGCGCTTCTGGACCGCGCCATGGGGGCCCTCAAACCGGGCGGCACGCTGGTCTATTCGACATGTTCGATCTTGCCGCAGGAAAACGAGGATGCCCTGCAAGAGGCCCTCGACAAGCACATGGACTGTGAGCTCATCCCCCTCGACGGCACGCCGAGCGAAAGTGAAGCGCGTCGCGCCCAGGATACCGGCGACAAGCCGCATATCGAGTGCAACGCCCTTACCGAAGCCATTGCCGCGGGCCACGTCTCGGCCATTGCCAACGGCGTGCCCGGTACGCTGACCATTCCGCCCAGTCGCGTCTTTGAGGGCTTCTATATCGCCCTGGTCCGAAAACGCAGCTAGCGCACGGATTCAAAACTCAACAAGCTATCGCCGTGCGCGCCTGTCCTGCTGGTCCTTATGCCGCGCAAGCGCTTCACACTCCTTGCGCTCGGCCTTTTTGCCCTTAATGGCCGTGACCGCAAAGTAGATGACCGCGGCGGCAACGATTGCGCCCACGCATAGGCCAATCGAGCCTAACATTGCCGAGAATTCCATACCGCATCACCTCTCTTTTGTATACAGGACATTCAAGATAGCACCTCGATTCCCGCCACCACAGCTCCTTCACGTTCGCCGGCCCTTCAGTCTAACGGATGGCGCAGCGGGGAAAAATCAACTCGTCAAACGATTTAGCACTCGCAACGCCGGTCGTACACTGCCGACCGCACAGCATAGAAACGGACCGCCATGGATTCTCTCAACGATTTGAACGAGCGCGTCGACGCCTTTGTCGGCACCAGCTCCTTCGAGACGCCTGCCGCGACGAACGACCAAGCCCCCATCGATGTTCCCGCCGAGGTTCACGAGGACATCGTCGCCTCGGTCGACTTCTCCGAGGTTGAGCTTGCAGACGAATTTACCGAGCCCCAGGTGGCCGTAACTCCCAACGGCCTTTTGCCCATGGAGCCGCTGCCCATCGACGGGCGTCTGCGCAAGGCAGCCCTCCGTATGCCCGATGAGATCGAGGAGGCCAGCGGCTTTACGCTCTTTGGCCGCCGCATCAAATCGCTCATCTACACCACCGACGTGGCGGTCATCCGCAACTCCAATGCCGACGCCGTGTTTGCCGTCTACCCCTTCACGCCGCAGCCCGCCATTACGCAAGCGTTGCTGACTGTTGCCGAGTGCCCGGTCTTTGTGGGCGTTGGCGGCGGCACCACCACCGGTAAGCGTTCCGTGCAGATGGCGGCCGTATCCGAGATGCAGGGCGCGGCGGGCTGCGTGGTCAACTCCCCCGCTACTGCCGAGATGGTCGAGCACATCACCAACATCGCCGACATCCCCGTCATCGCCACGGTCGTTCGCTGCGACGACGATGCTCACGCCAAGGTGCGCGCCGGAGCCAAGATTCTCAACATCGCCGCCGGCAAAAACACGCCCCAGGTCCTGCGCGAGCTGCGCGAGCACTATCCCAACCTGCCGCTCATCGCACCGGGCGGCAAAACGCCCGAGAGCATCCGTGAGACCATCGCCGCCGGCGCCAACGCCATCATCTGGACGCCGCCATCGGCCCAGCAGCTGCAGACCGACATGATGCAGCGCTATCGCAAGATGAAGGAAGACGCCACGCCCGTCATCTCGCGCGACGATGTGCCCATTATCGACCAGGTCGCCGCCGCCGAGGTCAGCCAGGTCGAGAACATGAATCCCGATGTGCCGATCCCCGACGAAGTCATCGAACGCGTCGCTTCGATCCACGATCATATCGAGGAACGTCGCGCCAACCGCGGACTCAAGCCCTCGCTGCACGGCTTCTTCTTCCGCGGAAAGAAACGCTAACCGCAACAGCAAGGCCCGCCCCGCAAACAATGGGACGGGCCTTTTTCTGTTATCGAATGCCCGGAGAACAGGCGTAGCCGTTAAAACCGTCAGCCAGCCCACAAACGTTAGTCCACGCGCTTGTCGCCCATAAAGAAGACGGCCACCGTGCCGGGGCCGGTATGCGAGCCAATCAGAGCACCGATGCTATTGATCTCAATCTTGCCTTTGAGCTGCGGAACCTGTTCCTCTATCAGTGCCGCAACGGCCTCGGCGTCCTCACGGCACGCCGAGTGCGACATGATGCACTTGCCCGAATAGTTCGCGCCGTCCTGCACATGCGCCATCACGGTCTTGGCCATCTCGGAGATCGCGCGCTTCTTGGTGCGAATCTTCTCACGCGGCGCCAGCTCACCTTCGCAATCGACCGTCATGAGCGGGCAAATCTTGAGCGCCGCGCCGATGATCGCGCTCGCGGCCGAAATGCGACCGCCGCGCAGGTAGCTCGACAGA